>NZ_JBVJGZ010000002.1:0-24860 GCF_055587025.1 Streptomyces sp. NPDC048600
CCGCCAGCGTTCGTCCTGAGCCAGGATCAAACTCTCCGTGAATGTTTACCGGTAATCCGGTGCAACACCACGAGAGCGGTGCGAGGAGAGGAATAATCTCCCCGCACACAGCGTCCTCGCTGTGTTATTTCAAAGGAACCTCGCCCCGGCTGATGCCGGAGACGGGGTATCAACATATCTGGCGTTGACTTTTGGCACGCTGTTGAGTTCTCAAGGAACGGACGCTTCCTTTGTACTCACCCTCTCGGGCTTTCCTCCGGGCGCTTCCCTTCGGTCTTGCGTTTCCGACTCTATCAGATCTTTCCGATCCGATTTCCTCGGTGCTTTCCAGGTTCCCGCTTTCGCGTTTCCCTTTCCGGCGGTTCCGACTTTATCAGTGATTTTCCGTCCCGCTGACCACCGTTCTGCGGACATGCAGAAGGAGACCCAGCGAAAGGATCTGACGAGTTGGTTGCTGCCCGGCTTTGGACGATTGCTTACGTCACTCACCGTCAGGCAGGGATACGACAGTACACGGGGCCGCGAAGCTCGCGCAAATCGGCTAGACTAGTGGTCTAGACCTCTTACCCCGGGGCCATTCGTACGGAACCGGGACTTCATATGACATACCCTGCTCAACAGTGCGCCGTTGTCGACAGTCAGTGACGGCGCGTAAGCATCTCCGCCCCTGGGAGGCTTCCCATGACCACCGTGACGTCCCCTCTCGCAGGACGCGCCATCGGACTGGCCGCCGTGCCGGATCCCGTCTTCTCCGGGGCCATGGTCGGCCCGGGTACCGCCATCGATCCCGTCCGGGAGCCTTCCGAGGCTGTTTCCCCGGTGGACGGGGTCATCGTGTCCCTGCACCCCCACGCCTTCGTCGTCGTCGACTCGGAGGGCCATGGCGTCCTCACCCACCTGGGCATCGACACCGTGCAGCTCAACGGTGAGGGTTTCGAGCTCCTGGTGAACAAGGGAGACACCGTGACCCGCGGCCAGGCCGTCATCCGCTGGAACCCGGCCGCCGTGGAAGAGGCCGGCAAGTCCCCGGTCTGTCCGATCGTGGCGCTGGAGGCCACGGCAGAGCTGCTCTCCGACCTCCGCGAGGACGGTGACGTCAAGGCGGGCGACGCGCTCTTCGGCTGGGCGTGACATCGGCACCGTCGTCATGACGGCAGGCAGGACAACCACCGCGGCGGCGGGACCCGCCGCACTATCGGAGACGGGTGAGATGGAGACAACGCTGCGAGGCGTCGGCGTGAGCCACGGTGTGGCGATCGGCGAGGTTCGGCACATGGGAACGGCGGTCCTGGAACCGCCGGCCAAGCAGATCCCGGCGGAGGAGGCGGAGCGGGAGCAGGGGCGTGCCCGCCAGGCCGTGGAGGCTGTGGCGGCCGACCTGATGGCGCGCGGCAATCTGGCGGGGGGCGAAGCCCAGGCGGTGCTCGAGGCGCAGGCCCTGATGGCCCAGGACCCCGAGCTGATCGCGGACGTGGATCGCAGGATCGCCGTCGGCAGCACGGCCGAGCGGGCCGTCTACGACGCGTTCGCCGCGTACCGCGAGCTGCTGGCCGGCGCGGGCGAGTACCTGGCCGGCCGGGTGGCCGACCTGGACGACGTGCGGAACCGTATCGTCGCGCGACTGCTCGGTGTGCCGATGCCGGGCGTCCCGGACAGTGACGAGCCGTATGTGCTCGTCGCGCGGGACCTGGCGCCGGCGGACACGGCGCTGCTCGACCCGACCCTGGTGCTCGGCTTCGTGACCGAGGAGGGCGGGCCGACGAGCCACAGCGCGATCCTGGCCCGTGCGCTCGGTGTCCCCGCGGTCGTGGCGCTGCCGGGTGCGGGTGAACTGGCCGAGGGCACCATGATCGCGGTCGACGGCAGCACCGGTGAGCTCTTCGTGCACCCGAGCGAGGAGAAGAAGGCGCAACTGGAGGCCGCGGCGGCGGAGCGGAAGGCTGCTCTGGCGGCTTCCACGGGTCCGGGTGCCACGGCCGACGGGCACAAGGTGCCGTTGCTGGCCAACGTCGGCGGTCCGGCGGACGTGCCGGCTGCCGTGGAGGCCGGGGCCGAGGGTGTGGGTCTGTTCCGTACCGAGTTCCTCTTCCTGGACGACAGCAAGAACGCGCCGTCCGAGGAGAAGCAGTTCGAGGCCTACCGCAAGGTTCTCGAAGCCTTCCCCGAGGGCCGTGTCGTGGTGCGGGTCCTGGACGCGGGGGCGGACAAGCCCCTGGACTTCCTGACTCCGGCCGACGAGCCGAACCCGGCGCTGGGCGTGCGGGGTCTGCGGACGCTGCTCGACCACCCCGAGGTGCTGCGCACCCAGCTGACCGCGCTGGCGAAGGCCGCCGAGGGTCTGCCGGTCTACCTCGAGGTGATGGCGCCGATGGTGGCGGACCGTGCCGACGCCAAGGCGTTCGCGGACGCGTGCCGCGAGGCCGGGCTGCGGGCGAAGTTCGGCGCGATGGTGGAGATCCCCTCTGCGGCGCTGAGGGCGCGCTCGATCCTCCAGGAGGTCGAGTTCCTGTCGCTGGGCACGAACGACCTGGCCCAGTACACCTTCGCCGCCGACCGTCAGGTGGGTGCGGTGTCCCGGCTCCAGGACCCGTGGCAGCCGGCCCTGCTCGACCTGGTGGCGTTGTCCGCGGAGGCCGCCAAGGCCGAGGGCAAGAGCTGTGGTGTGTGCGGTGAGGCCGCCTCCGATCCGCTGCTGGCGTGTGTGCTGACGGGTCTGGGTGTCACCTCTCTGTCGATGGGCGCCGCGTCGATCCCCTATGTGCGCGCGACCCTGGCGAAGTACACGCTGGCCCAGTGCGAGCGGGCCGCCGCGGCCGCCCGGGCGGCGGACAGCGCCGACGAGGCTCGGAAGGCCGTGCAGGCGGTGCTGTCCGGCGAGTGACGGGTAGGCACCGGCGGCCTGATGCTCCGGTTCCTGGCGAGGGGCGCTCCATCCGAAGGGTGGGGCGCCCCTCGCGCGTTCAGTGGCCGTGCCGGGGGCCGGTTCCTCCGGGTCCGAGGTCGGGCGGTGCGCAGTAGTCGACGTTCGATTCGGGTGAGATGAGGTCGCCGGACTCGGCGTCGGTGCAGTAGGCGTCGAAGACCTCGGCGGCGGTGAGGGGCTGGAGGCCGCCGACGCGCAGGCGCCATCCGTAGACCTGGTCGGGGGTGTCGGGTGCGGTGGTGCGCATGACGAGTCCGCCGGGGCTGCCGGTGGCCATGCCCACGGCCAGGACGGTGGTGAACTCGAGGGCCTCCGGCTCGTGCAGTTCGAGATCGGCCCGGTCCCGGTCGGCGTGCAGCGCGGCGACGAGGGCTTCGGGTGTGGTGGAGACGCTGCACACGAGGTGGTGGGAGCCGGGCGGTGCCGTGTCGAGGATGCGGACGACGAAGTCCGCGGCGCGTGTGAAGGCGGCCCGCCCGAGGTCCTCGCCGCAGGAGGAGCAGGCGCCGAGGCGGGCCAGGAGTGTGGAGGCGTACTCCCAGGTCGCCTGGCGTACGGCCTCGTCGACGAGGGCGGGGAGGAGGTCGGTCAGGGGCTGGCCGTCGTAGGGGACGGCCGGTCCGGTGGTGGCGAGTTCGGCGGTGAAGCGGGTGCGGCTCGATGCCTGGTCGGGGTCGAGGCCGGAGTGGGTGCAGTAGTCCGCGTATTCCTGCGGGTCGAAGAGGGCCACGGTGGTGTGGCCGCCTTGCCGGGCACGGCTGCGCAGGAGCGCTTCCACCTCGCGCAGATAGGTGGCGTGGTCGGCGAAGGCGAAGCTCCGGTAGCGGCGCATGGCCGTGAAGTCCTGCTCGTCGGTGAGCAGGCCGATGGTGCCGGCGATTTCGCGGCGCAGGACGCGTCGGACGGTCTGGTGGTCGGTGTGCGCCATTTTTCCCCCTGTGCACGGTCGATCAATGCTCACTCACAGTAACCGGGGCCACTGACAATGGGCTCCGTGAGTGCTTTTGTCACAGGTCAGGTGCTGGATGGGGGTGTGGGACGCGGTGCCGGCCGCGGGTTGTCGCGAGGGGTCCGCGGCCGGCCGGGCGTCGGGTCAGGCGCGCTTGCGGGCGAGGTCCTCGTAGAAGTGGAGGAGCTCGAGGTTGTCGATGGAGCCGACGTTGACCGCCTTGTCGAGGGGGGTGCCCTGGAGCAGGCGCTTGACCGGGACCTCGATGCGCTTGCCGGTCAGCGTGTGCGGGATGCCGGGGACCTCGATGACCTCGTCGGGGACGTGGCGGGGCGAGAGCTGTTCGCGGATGGTCTGCTTGATGCGGCCGAGCAGGGCGTCGTCGAGGGTGGCGCCCGGCGTCAGGTGGACGAAGAGCGGCATCCAGTAGCCGCCGTCGGGCTGCTCCAGGCCGATGACGAGGGACTCCTTGATCTCGGGGAGCCGCTCGACGGCCTCGTAGATGTCGGCGGAGCCCATCCGTACGCCCTGGCGGTTGAGGGTGGAGTCGGAGCGGCCGTGGATGACGACGGAGCCCCGGGAGGTGACAGTGATCCAGTCGCCGTGGCGCCATACGCCGGGGTAGGTGTCGAAGTAGCTGTCGTGGTAGCGGCTGCCGTCGGGGTCGTTCCAGAAGTAGATCGGCATCGACGGCATGGGGTTGGTGACGACGAGTTCGCCGACCTCGTCGGTCAGGGGTTCGCCGCTGGGGTCCCAGGACTGGAGGTCGGTGCCGAGGCCGGGGGCCTGGAGCTCGCCGATGTACACGGGGAGGGTGGGGACGGCTCCCGCGAAGCAGGAGCACACGTCCGTGCCGCCGCTGACCGAGGCGATCCAGAGGTCGTCGCGGACCTCGTCGTGGAGCCAGCGGAAGCCGTCGGGCGGCAGGGGCGATCCGGTGGTGGCGACACAGCGGACGCTGGAGAGGTCGTGGTCGCGCGAGGGGTGCACCTCGGCCTTGCGGCAGGCCATGACGTAGGCGGCGGAGGTGCCGTAGAGGGTGGCCCGGGTGAGTTCGGCGACGCGCCACTGGGCGCCGGTGTCGGGATATCCGGGGCTGCCGTCGTACAGGACGACCGTGGTGCCGGTCAGGAGGCCGGAGACGAGGAAGTTCCACATCATCCAGCCCGTGGACGTGTACCAGAAGAACCGGTCCTCGGGCCCGAGGTCGCAGTGCAGGCCGAGCTGCTTGAGGTGTTCGACGAGGATGCCGCCCTGGGACTGGACGATCGCCTTGGGCAGGCCGGTCGTACCGGAGGAGTAAAGGACCCAGAGGGGGTGGTCGAAGGGGACCTGTTCGAAGACGGGTTCCACGTCGGCGCCGGTCAGGGCGGACCAGTCGAGGGCGCCTTCGGGGGCTTCGGTGCCGAGCACCGGGATGTGGACGACGGCACGCAGGGTCGGCAGTTCGGCGCGCAGTTCGGTGACGGTGTCGCGGCGGTCGTGCTGCTTGCCGCCGTAGCGGTAGCCGTCGACGGTGAACAGGACCACGGGTTCTACCTGCTGGAAGCGGTCGAGGACGCTTCGGGCGCCGAAGTCGGGGGCACAGGAGGTCCAGACGCCGCCGACGGCGGCGGTGGCGAGGAGCGCGACGACGGCCTCGGGGATGTTCGGGAGGTAGCCGCTGACGCGGTCGCCGGGCCGGACGCCCAGGGCACGGAGTTCGGCGGCCAGGGAGCCGACCTGGCGGCGCAGCTGGTCCCAGGTCACCGGACGCGGGTCGTGGGTCTCGTCGACATGGAGGAGCGCGGGTTCGTCGGCGCGGGTCGCGGCGGCGCGCAGCGCGTGTTCGGCGTAGTTGAGGGTCGCTCCGGGGAACCAGGAGGCGCCGGGCATCGAGCGGTCTCCGAGCACGCGCGCGTAGGGCGTGGAGAAGCGGACGTCGAACCATTCGGTGACCGCTTTCCAGAACACCTCCGGTTCGGCGACGGACCAGCTGTGCAGTGCGGCGTAGCCGCCGTCGGCGGGGGCTCCGTGCTGTTCTGCGGCCCAGGTCTGGAATTTCGTGATCCGGGCGTCGGCGATACGTTCGGAGTCGGGCTGCCAGAGCGGCTGGGCGTTCTCGGTCGACAAGGGGGGCTCCCGGACTGTGCGCGTCGTGTGCGTCGTCCGCGCACGGGCGGGGTGTGCGCGTGACGCGGTGACAGGGACGATGCCATGTGATCGACTCCGATACCAGGGGCCACCCCACATAGTCGGCGTCATGAAGATGTGGTCCCGGCACGGGTGAACGGGAGTTGAACGAGACACGCGCGCGGGCGGGTCGATGGCAGGGTGATCACCATGGACGGTCGTGACCTGGTGCATTCGATGAAGGCGGTCGGTTCTGCGGGGGCGGCCCAGGGGTTTCGCACCGTACGGGCGGCGTGGCGCAGGAGGCGTGCCGACGCGACGGGGCTGCCGTCGCGTGGCGTGGAACGCGCGCGTGTGCCCGGGACCGTGCGGGAGGCGGAGCCGGGCCCTGGCGGGGGCCTGCTCCGTTTCGGCCGTTCGGAGCTGCGGATTCTGGTCACGGTGAACGGGGCCGCCTTCTGGGGCTGGGACGGCGCGGGTCCGGAGCCGTCGTACGCGCTGGCGGGGCAGTGCCCGGAGCCCGATCCGCGGGCGGTGCTGGAGCCCGACAAGGACGGCGGCTGGCGGGTGGTGGCCGAGCGGGTGACCGTGATCGTCTCGCGACACGGGGGCATCGAGGTGCAGACGCCCGGTGGTGTGCTGCTGCGGCGGGATCTGCCGCCCCGGTGGTGGGAGCCGGTGGAGGGTGGTCCGGCGCGGTGGATGCAGCGGTCGGAGGTGCCGGCGGACGCGCGGTTCTTCGGTCTGGGCGGTCGGGCCTCGGGGCCGCGGCTGCGTGACGGGGTGTACCGGCTGTGGAACACCGATCCGGGCGGTTCCTTCGGGCCCGGGGACGATCCGCTGTACATCACGATGCCGGTGCAGCTGGTGGTGGCCGACGCGGCGACGCATCTGGTCTTCCACGACACCTCGTGGGACGGCACGGTGACGCTTCGGGAGGGCGAGGAGGGCGCGGGTTCGGGTCATGACCGTGCCGGGACGAGCGAGCTGCGGATGGAGGGCGGCCCGCTGCGCTGCTGGGTGATGGTCGGCACTCCCGCGCGCGTGCTGATGGCCTGGGCGGCGCTGACGGGTGCGCCCGCGCTGCCGCCCGCGTGGGCGCTCGGCCATCAGCACGCGCGCTGGGGTTTCGGCAGCGAGCAGGAGGTGCGGCGGATCGTCTCCGGCTACCAGGAGCGCGGGCTGCCGCTCGACGCGGTGCATCTGGACATCGACCATCTCGACGAGCACCAGGTGTTCACCGTGGACCGGGACCGGTTCCCGAAGCTGCCGGGGCTGGCGGAGGAGCTGCGGCGGGACGGGATCAGGCTGGTGTCGATCGTCGATCCGGCGGTGAAGGCCGCCCCGGGGAACGCGGTGTACGACAGCGGCACGGTCGAGGACGCGTTTGTCAGGGACGCATCGGGTCGGGTGGTGCGCGGGGTCGTGTGGCCCGGGGAGGCGGTGTTCCCCGATTTCACGCACGCGCGCGTGCGTGCGTGGTGGGGGCGGCGGTACGAGGAGCGTCTCGCCGAGGGCTTCTCCGGTTTCTGGCATGACATGAACGAGCCGACTTCGTTCGCGGCGTTCGGCGAGACGACGTTGCCGCGCTCGGCCCGGCACGCTCTGGAGGGCCGCGGCGGTGATCATCGTGAGGCGCACAACGTCTACGCCCTGTGCATGGCCCGGGCGGCGTACGAAGGGCTGCGGGAGCTGACGCCGGGGCAGCGGCCTTTCGTCTTCTCGCGGTCGGGCTGGGCGGGCATGCAGCGCTACGGCGGGACCTGGTCGGGCGATGTGGGCACGGGGTGGCCCGGTCTGCGCGCCTCGCTGTCGCTGGTGCTGGGGCTCGGGCTGTGCGGGGTGCCCTACTCGGGGCCGGATGTCGGCGGTTACGACGGGAGCCCGTCGCCGGAGCTGTTCCTGCGCTGGTTCCAGCTGGGCGCGTACCTGCCGCTGTTCCGTACGCACGCGAGCCTGCGGGCGGGGCGTCGGGAGCCCTGGGAGTTCGGGCCCGAGGTGCTGGAGCACGCGCGCGTGGCGCTGGTCGAGCGCCGGCGGCTGCTGCCGTACTTCATGACGCTGGCGCATCTGGCCCGTCGTACCGGAGCGCCGTATGTGCGGCCGCTGTGGTGGCAGGCGCCGGAGGACCGGGGGCTGCGCGAGTGCGAGGACGCCTTCCTGCTCGGCGACGCGCTGTTGGTGGCGCCGGTGCTGGAGTCGGGGGCGGACCGGCGTGCGGTGCAGCTGCCGCGCGGCCGCTGGTACGACACGGTGACCGGGCAGGCGTACGAGGGGCCGGGGCAGGTCTTGGTGGACGCGCCGCTGTCCAGGATTCCGGTGCTCGCGCGCGCGGGTTCCGTCCTGCCGGTGCGGGGTGCGGACGGCGGGCTGGAGCTGGAGGTGTGGGCGCCGGCTCGTGGGCGTACGGGCACGGGGTTGATGGTGGCGGACGCGGGTGACGGCTGGGCGGAGCCGGAGACCGAGCGTTATGTCAGCCGATGGGAGGGGCTCCGAGTGGTGGTGGGGCGCGAGGATGAGGACGGCGTGAGCGAGCCGTCCCACCCGGTGCGCCTGCGTGGTCTCGCGGAGGGCGAGCGTCAGATGTAGCGGCCTTCGAACCAGGCGCGTACGGCCAGGGTGTGCAGGGGGAAGGCCAGTTCCTCGGGCCTGCGCAGCAGCTGCCAGCCTTCGGTCTCGTCGGTCGCGGCCGACTGGGGCAGACCGTCGGCGGGGCGTTCCGGGAGGGCGCCGAACAGCAGCAGATGGCCGTCGGGCGCGCTCATGGCGTCGACGAGCCGGACGTCGCGGCCCGCCGCTTCGATCCCGGTCTCCTCCCTGAGCTCGCGCACGAGGGCCTGCCGCCAGTCCTCACGGTCGTCGATGTAGCCGCCGGGCAGGGCGATGCCCCCGCGCGCGGGCGGCACGGTCCGGGTGATGACGACCAGGGCGGTGCCCTGGGTGTCGTACACGGGTTGCAGGGCCACCGCGACGGGCAGCGGGTTGCGGTAGGCCACGGTGGCGCACGCGGGGCAGGTGCGGGGCCAGCCGGAGATGCCCTCTCCGTAGGGCGCTCCGCAGCTCGAACAGTGGGAGCCCGGCGCGGAGTTGGGGGCGGGGTGCTGGTTCTCTGACACGTCGCGGACTGTATCCGATCACGGAGAGGGCGGTGCCGTCCGGCGTCTCAGTGGTGCCCGCATGCGGTCGGGGTACGGGCCGCATGTGCGGCTGGGGTACGGCCTCGCGTGCGGCCTGGGTGCTCGCCGGAGCGCCGCACCGCAGTGTGTCCGCGACCGGCGCGGCGGGGCCGGACACGATCGCTCCGACTCGGCGGAGGGACGGCCGGGGCCACCCCCGTGGGCCTCGCCCGTCCCTCCGGTATCCACGACGCCGAATGTGGCGCGTTTGGTTCACTCATTCGCTCTGCCGGTTCATGGTTGCCCGTGGCACACTTCTGACGCTTCATCAGATCTGAACGCGGGGAGGGCCTTTGTCTCGCACACGCACGCCTGTGGTCGCCGGGTGGTTCACCGGCGAAGGGGATTCCTTCCGACTGCTCGGAACCCGGTGTTCCGCGTGCTTGTCCGTGTTCTTCCCCAGGGAGGACAGGCACTGCCGCAATCCCGCCTGCGCCGGGGGCGAACTGGCCGAGCACCCGCTCTCCCGGTACGGGCGCGTCTGGTCGTACACCGACGCGCGCTACCGGCCACCGTCACCGTATGTGACCGATCGGGAACTTCCCTGGGTCCCGTACGCGTTGATCGCGGTGGAGCTGGAATCCGAGCGGATGGTGGTGCTGGGCCAGGCGGCACCCGGGGTCACCGTCGCGGATCTGGCGGTGGGCATGGAGGTGGAGGCCGTGCCCGGCGTGCTGCACGAGGACGACGAGACGATCTGGACGACATGGCACTGGCGGCCGACGGGGGTGAGGACATGACGGCGGACGTGGCGGTACTGGGGGCGGGCATGCACCCCTGGGGGAAGTGGGGCCACGGCTTCGTCGCATACGGCGCGGCGGCGGCGCGGGCCGCGCTGGCCGACGCGGGGGTGGACTGGCGCGACATCGGCTCGATCGTCGGCGCGGGGACGGTCCGCGGCGGGTATCCGGGGCATGTGGCGGGGGCGGCCTTCGCCCAGGCGCTGGGCTGGCAGGGGGCCCGGGTGACGAGCGTGTACGCGGCGTGCGCGTCAGGGGCCCAGGCGGTGAACACCGCGCGGGCGCAGATCCTCGCCGGGCTCGCGGACGTCGTCCTCGTGGTGGGGGCCGATTGCGCTCCCAAAGGGTTCTTCCGTCCTGCGGGCGGGGACCGCCCCGACGATCCGGACTGGCTCCGGTTCCGGGTGCTGGGGGCGACCAATCCCCTGTACTTCGGGCTGTACGCGCGCCGGCGGATGGCCGTGTACGGGGACACGCCGGAGGACTTCGCCCAGGTGAAGGTGAAGAACTCCGCGGCGGGGGCGCTGAATCCGAACGCGCGCTACCGCAGACGCGTCACCGCCGAGGAGGTCGCCTCGTCGGCGGTCGTGGCCGATCCGCTGCGGCTGCTGGACATCTGCGCGACCTCCGACGGCGGGGCGGCGCTGGTGCTCTCCAGCATGGACTTCGCCCGCCGCCACGGAGTCGCGCGGCCGGTGCGGATCCGGGCCGTGTCGACGGTGACGCCGCGGTACCCCAACACCGTGCTGGACCTGCCCGACTTCGCCACGGACTCCGCGGCGGCCGTGGCGCCCGGCCGGGAGACGTTCCGCGCGTCGATCGCCGGCGCGGCCTACGAGGAGGCGAGTATCGGGCCCCGGGACCTCTCCCTGGCCGAGGTCTACGACCTGTCCACCGCACTGGAGTTGCAGTGGTACGAGGACCTCGGGCTCTGCGGTGAGGGCGAGGGCGCCAAACTCCTCGGAACCGGTGAGACGGCGTCCGGCGGGCGCATACCGGTGAACGCGAGCGGCGGACTGGCCTCCTTCGGCGAGGCCGTTCCCGCCCAGGCGATCGCGCAGGTGTGCGAGCTGACCTGGCAGTTGCGGGGAACCGCGGGAGACCGGCAGGTGGAGGGGGCTCGCGTCGGGCTTTCCGCCAACCAGGGCCTGTTCGGGCATGGTTCGGCGGTGGTGGCCGTGCGCTGAGCGGCGCGACGGACGACGACAGCGCCGCGACTCCGCTCGTCCCCCGGCTTCATCACGGGATTCACCCCCGCTTCCTCACACACATGTGGCCCTTCCCGAATGCAATGTCTACGCTCTGTGAGCGGCCAGAAAGGATGCGTGAACGTCTCATGAACTGCGCCTGGGGCCTCATGGACAGCGCAATCATGCTCCCGTGCACCCCTGGACGGATACTCTCCGCTTCGCCTTCCAGCCCGTGGTCAATCTGACCACCGGCGGGATCGCGGCACTGGAGGTTCTGGCACGCCCCGAGGCGGGAGACATCCTGGCCGAGGCCCGTCGGGACCCCGAACTGGACGGCAGGCTCGCCGTGCTGGCGGTGCGTTCCGCGGCACGCAAGGAGACGCTGCTGCCGCTGCACCTCAACGTGTTCGCCGGCACCCTCGCCGACCTGGGCGGTCTCCGGCCGCTGCACGAGGCGGTGCGCCAGGCGGGACGGCTTCCCTGGGAGATCACGGTCGACATCGGGCCGCCCTTCACCCATGTGCCGCAGCAGGCGCTGCTCGACGCGGTGGCCGCGCTGCGGGGCGCAGGCTTCCGGATCAGCGTCGACGGGGTCGGGGACGGCGATCTCCCCGTGCGGCTGCTCGTCGACCTGGCACCCGACCTGGTGAAGCTCGACGGGGCGCTGCTGGCGCGGCCCGCGGCGATCCGGGCGATGCGCACCCTGTGCGATCAGCTCGGCGCGCTGCTGTCCGTCGAGGGCGTGGAGACCGAGTTGCAGTACCGACGGGCCGTGGCCGCCGGAGCCCAACTGGGTCAGGGCGAACTGTTCGCGCCGCCGGCCCGGCTGCCGGCCTCGGAGGTGTACGTTCCGCTCCGCTCCCCCGAGGCCTCGTCGAGGTCGCGGCCGGGGCCGTCGGTGCGGGAGTTCGTGCGGCCCGCCGCACTGCTGCCCGACACCGCCTCCGCGGGGCAGGTGCGGGCCCTGCTGACCGGCTCGCCGGACGTGTCCGGGGTGCTGCTCGTGGACCGGGACGGAGTGCCCGTGCGGTCGCTGCACCGGTCCCGGTTCCTGCTGTCGCTGTCGGGGCGCTACGGCCACGCCCTGTACGCCGACCGGCCCGCGGCCCGGCTCGGGGACGTCCCGCGGGTCGTGGGAGCCGACGCCACCGCCTGGGAGGTGCTGGACGTCGTCGCCGACGGGGGCCCGGACCGTACCTCGGAGGACGTGGCCGTCGTCGACCGGTACGGACGCTGCGTGGGTGTCGTACGGCTGGCCGATCTGGTGCGGGCGCTGGCCGAGTCCCGGGTCGAGGAGGCGGCCGGGCTCAATCCGCTGACCAGGCTGCCCGGCTCCGACGCGATCACCGGCGAGGTCGACCGGCGGATCGCGGACGGCCGGTCCTTCGCGCTGAGCTGGCTGGACGTGGACCACTTCAAACAGGTCAACGACGGGGCCGGGTTCGCGGCGGGCGACGATCTCATACGGTCCGTAGGCCGTGCGCTCCAGCACGTGGCCTCCGACAGCACCCGAGTGGGCCATATCGGCGGGGACGACTTCCTGGTCCTCGCCGATCCGGACGGCCTCGATCCGCTCGCGGCCTCGGTGCTGGACGCGCCCTGGTCGGCGGGCGGACGGCCGATCACGCTGTCGCTGGCCACGGTCCTGTGCGCTCCGGGGTCCGTGATGGACCACCGGCAGGCGTCGGCCTGTCTGGCGCCCCTGAAGAAGGCCGCGAAGTCGCTGACCGGGGCGAGTTGGGTGCTCGGCCGGGCCGGGCTGCCCGGCCACGAGATCCGGCGCGGCGCTGGGCCGACGACCAGCCATACGGGGTTCGCGGTGGCCGAGCCTCTGGGGTGAGCGGTGGCCGGGGCGTCGGTGGCCGGTGAGCGGTGGCCGTGCCTCCCGTGACCGGTGAGCGGTGGCCGTGCCTCCCGTGGTCGGCGATGGGGGTCAGCGACGGGAGTCGGCCGTAGGTGTCGGACGTACGCCGTGCCGGGTGGCAACCTGCCTGCCGCAGACGTCCGTTCAAGCCGGTGTCACCGTTGTCGTCGGCGACCTTGACGCCCCTCGAGTGCCGGTGAAAACTTCCCGTGGCAGCCGACATCGCCGTACATTCTCGGCGTAATCCGGCATGCGCCGCAGGCTCGGCGTCGCCCTGGCCACCTCCGCACGGGCGATTCGGCTGCCACGGCACGCTCGTCACGGACGCCGAGCGGGGCGCGGGACCCTCCCTGCCTTCGGCTGTCCTCGACACGGGAGCCACGGGAGTCACAGGACCCAAGGAAACGCGCCCTGAAGGCAGGACCGGGGTCGAACACCCCGCGTCCGCGCCCAGGGCCGAGCGCCTAGGAGCCGCCATGAGCAACGGGGACATCTTCCTCGGCGAGGTCATCGGAACCGCCATCCTGATCCTGTTCGGTGCCGGTGTCTGCGCCGCCGTCACCCTCAGGCACTCCAAGGCGCGGGCCTCGGGCTGGGTGGTGATCGCCTTCGGCTGGGGATTCGCGGTGCTGGCGGGCGCGTACACCGCCGCGCCGCTGTCCGGCGGGCATCTCAACCCGGCCGTGACGCTCGGCATCGCCGTGGACACCGGGAAGTGGGACAAGGTCTGGGTGTATCTGCTGGGCCAGTTCGTCGGTGCCATGCTCGGCGCGGTACTGGCGTACCTGGTGTATCTCGCGCAGTTCCAGGCCAATGCGCGTGTGGACGGCTCCGGGGAGGGCGAGGAACCGACGCCGACGCTGGGCATCTTCTCCACCGTCCCGGAGATCCGGAACCCGGTCGCCAATCTGATCACCGAGATCATCGCGACCGTGGGCCTCGTCCTGCCCGTCCTCGCCTTCGGGTTGACCGAGGGCCTCGGCCAGTCCGGCACGACCGTGCTGATCGTCTCGCTGCTGGTCGTGGGCATCGGTCTGTCCCTGGGAGGGCCCACCGGCTACGCCATCAACCCGGCGCGTGACCTCGGACCGCGCATCGTGCACACCTTTCTGCCGATCCCGAACAAGGGCACGTCCGACTGGGGTTACGCCTGGATCCCGGTGGCCGGGCCGCTGATCGGAGGGGCGCTCGCCGGACTCGTCTACAACGCAGCCTTCTGAACCGAGCCCAAGGGGTAGCAATGACGGACAACGCCGAGAAGTACGTCGCCGCGATCGACCAGGGCACCACCTCCAGCCGCTGCATCGTCTTCGACCACGGCGGCGCCGTCGTCGCCGTGGACCAGCGCGAACACCGCCAGATCTTCCCGAAGCCGGGCTGGGTGGAGCACGACGCCGGCGAGATCTGGTCCAAGGTCCAGGCGGTGGTCGCCGGGGCACTCGCCAAGGCGGGGCTGCGCGCGGAGCAGCTCAGCGCGCTCGGCATCACCAACCAGCGTGAGACGACGGTGCTGTGGGACCGCGCCACGGGCAAGCCCGTGCACAACGCCATCGTCTGGCAGGACACCCGAACGGCGGCCCTGTGCCGCGAACTCGGCGGCGCGGACGGACAGGACCGGTTCCGCGAGCAGACGGGACTGCCGCTGGCCAGCTACTTCTCCGGCCCCAAGGCGGCCTGGCTGCTCGACAACGTCCCCGGGCTGCGGGACCGCGCCGAACGCGGCGAGATCGCCTTCGGCACCATCGACTCCTGGCTCATCTGGAACCTGACCGGCGGCACGGACGGCGGCCGCCACGTCACGGACGTGACCAACGCCGGGCGCACCATGCTGATGAACCTCGACACGCTCCAGTGGGACACCTCCGTGCTCTCCGCGATGAACGTCCCCGAGGCGATGCTGCCCGAGATCCGGTCCTCGGCCGAGGTGTACGGCACGGCGGTGGGCGGGCTCGCCGGCGTGCCGGTCGCCTCGGCGCTCGGTGACCAGCAGGCCGCGGTGTTCGGACAGGCCTGCTACGACGTGGGCACCGCGAAGAACACGTACGGCACGGGCAGCTTCCTGCTGCTGAACACCGGCAACCGGCCGGTCCCCTCCAAGAACGGGCTGCTGACGACGATGGGCTACAAGATCGGCGGGGAGGCGCCGGTGTACTGCCTGGAGGGTTCGATAGCCATAACGGGCGCCCTGGTGCAATGGTTCCGCGACCAGCTCGGCATCATCCGCAGCGCCGACGAGATCGAGACGCTCGCGGCGAGTGTCGAGGACAACGGCGGCGCCTACATCGTGCCCGCGTTCTCCGGGCTGTTCGCGCCGTACTGGCGGTCCGACGCCCGCGGGGTCGTCACCGGCCTCACCCGGTACGTCACGAAGGCGCATCTCGCGCGCGCGGTCCTGGAGGCGACCAGCTGGCAGACGCGCGAGGTCGTGGACGCGATGTACCAGGACTCGGGGGTGCACATCACCACCCTGAAGGTGGACGGCGGCATGACCGGGAACAACCTGCTGATGCAGCACCAGGCGGATGTGCTGGGCGTGCCGGTGATCCGGCCGCGGGTCTCCGAGACGACCTGTCTGGGCGCGGCGTACGCGGCGGGTCTGGCCACGGGTGTGTGGAACGACCTGGACGAGCTGAAGTCGCACTGGCGGAAGGACGCCGAGTGGACCCCGGCGATGGACGCCTCGGTGCGTGACCGGGAGTACGGCAACTGGCGCAAGGCCGTGGAGAAGAGCTTCGGCTGGCTGGAGGACGGGCACGCGTAGCCACGCGCGCGTGCACGTTCTCGTGGATCGCGGCCCGTACCCCGGTCGGCGGGGGTACGGGCCGTGCGCGGCCGTCGGAGCCGAGGGGCGGCTGTGCCGTGCTCAGGTGGCGACGACCTCGGCGCGCTGGCTCGCGGCGACGACCATGGCGTGCTGGACCACGCCGATGAGGACCTCCTTGACCGACTCGCGCTCGCGGGCGTCGCACAGCACCACGGGCACGTCGTCGTCCAGGTCGAGGGCGCGGCGGACGTCGTCGGCCGGGTAGTTCGCGGCGCCCTCGAAGCAGTTGACGCCGACGACGAACGGTATGGAGCGGCGCTCGAAGTAGTCGACGGCGGCGAAGCAGTCCTCCAGCCGGCGGGTGTCGGCGAGCACCACGGCTCCGAGGGCGCCCTCGGACAGCTCGTCCCACATGAACCAGAAGCGTTCCTGTCCGGGTGTGCCGAACAGATAGAGCACCAGGTCCTCGCGGAGGGTGATCCGGCCGAAGTCCATGGCGACGGTCGTGGTGTGCTTGGCCTCCACGCCGCTGAGGTCGTCGACCGGGCGGCCCGCCTCGGTGAGCAGTTCCTCGGTGCGCAGCGGTTTGATCTCGCTGACCGCGCCGACGAGGGTCGTCTTGCCCACGCCGAAGCCGCCGGCCACCAGGATCTTGAGCGTGACGGGCTCGACCGGTGGCTTGGCGCGCTCAGAACGCCCGAAGATCATCGCTTTCTTCTCCTGCTCGATGGGGGTGGTGCGACGGCGGCCCGTAGCCTCCGCCGCCGGGGGTCTCGACGACCAGTACGTCGCCGGGGCCCACATCGGTGGCGTCGCTTCCGCCGAGTTCGGTGACGGTCCCGTCGGCGCGCTCCACACGGTTGGCGCCCAGGGCGCCGGGCTCGCCGCCGGACATGCCGTAGGGCGGTACGCGGCGGTGCTGGGACAGTGTGGAGACGGTCATGGGCTCCAGGAAGCGGATGCGGCGCAGGGCGCCGTCGCCGCCGGGCCAGCGGCCGGGGCCGCCGCTGCCGCGCCGGACGGAGAACTCCTCCAGCCGGACGGGCAGGCGCCATTCGAGGATCTCGGGGTCGGTCAGCCGCGAGTTGGTCATATGGGTCTGCACGACGCTCGCGCCGGGGAAGCCGTCGCCCGCCCCGGAGCCGGAGGCGACGGTCTCGTAGTACTGGTGGCGGGCGTTGCCGAAGGTCACGTTGTTCATGGTGCCGGAGCCCTCGGCCTGCACGCCGAGCGCGGCGTAGAGGGCGCCGGTGATGGCCTGGGAGGTCTCGACGTTGCCGGCCACGACCGCGGCGGGCGGTTCGGGCGCGAGCATGGAGCCCTGCGGGACGACGATCGTCAGCGGGCGCAGACAGCCGTCGTTGAGGGGGATGTCGTCGGCGACCAGGGTGCGGAAGACGTACAGGACGGCCGCGTTGACCACCGCGTAGGGCGCATTGAAGTTCCCGGGCAGCTGGGCCGAGGTGCCGGTGAAGTCGACGGTCGCCGAGCGGGCGGCGCGGTCGACGCGCACCTGGACGCGGATGACGGCGCCCGAGTCGCACTCGTAGGCGTAACCGCCGTCGTCAAGGGCGTCGATGACGCGGCGCACCGCTTCCTCGGCGTTGTCCTGGACGTGCCGCATGTAGGCCTGGACGACGTCGAGGCCGAACTCGTCGATCATGCGGGTGACCTCGTCGACGCCCTTGCGGTTGGCGGCGATCTGGGCGCGCAGGTCGGCGAGGTTGGTGCTGGGGTTGCGGGAGGGGTGGGGTGCGTCCTCGGTGAGCAGGCGGAGCGTCTCCTCCTCACGGAAGCGGCCGTTCTCGGCGAGCAGCCAGTTGTCGAAAAGGACGCCCTCCTCGTCGATGGTGCGGCTGTCGGCGGGCATGGAGCCGGGGGCGATCCCGCCGATCTCGGCGTGGTGGCCGCGGGAGGCGACGTAGAACAGGATGCGGTCACTGTGCGTGTCGCCATCCGGGGCCGGGCCGAAGACCGGCGTGATCACGGTGACGTCGGGGAGGTGGGTGCCCCCGTGGTACGGGTCGTTGACGGCGTACGTGTCCCCGGGCCGCATCCGTGGTCCGCGGCGCCGGATGACCTCCTTGACGCTGGTGCCCATCGAGCCCAGGTGGACGGGGATGTGGGGGGCGTTGGCCACCAGGTTTCCGTCGGGGTCGAACAGGGCGCAGGAGAAGTCCAGGCGCTCCTTGATGTTGACGGACTGGGCGGTGGACTCCAGTCGGGCGCCCATCTGTTCGGCGATGGACATGAAGAGGTTGTTGAAGACCTCCAGCAGGACCGGATCCACTTTCGTGTCGGCCTGGGAACTCTGCGTGACCGCGGCGCGTTCCATGACCAGTTGTCCGCCGTCGGTCGCCGTGGCCCGCCAGCCCTCGTCGACGACGGTCGTCGCGCCGGCCTCGCTGATGATCGCGGGTCCGTCGACGGGCTCGCCGGGAGGCAGGTGCTCCCGGCGGTGCAGGGGTACGTCGCGCCAGGCGCCGCCGGTGTGGAGGCGGACGGTCTCGGGTGCGGCGGGGCTGCCCTCGTACGGGGCGAGGGCGGACAGATCGGGGGGTTCGGTGATGCCGGTGGCTTCCACGGAGAGGGCTTCGACGACGACGGGCCGGTCCAGGACGAAGGAGTAGGTGGCGCGATGCCGTTCTTCGAAGGTGTGCCTCATCGCGTCGGGGTCGGCCAGCTCGACGGTGAGGGTGGTGTCGGTTCCGTCGTAGCGCAGTTGGGCGCGGCGGGTGACGCGGACGCGCTCGTCGGGGACGTCCTCGGCGAGGAGTTCGGCGCGGGCGGCGCTCTCCAGGTCGTCGGCCGTCTTCAGCACGTCCGGCATGGCGGCCGCGGTCAGCGGGGCCTCGACGGACTGTTCGCGCATGGCGGTGGTGTCGGCCAGACCGATGCCGAGGGCGGACAGCACTCCCGCCATGGGCGGCACGAGGACGGTCCGGATGCCGAGCGAGTCGGCGACCATACAGGCGTGCTGTCCGCCCGCGCCCCCGAAGGTGGTGAGGGCGTAGCGGGTGACGTCGTGGCCCTTCTGGACGGAGATGCGCTTGACGGCGTTGGCGATGTTGGCGACCGCGATGCTCAGGTAGCCCTCGGCGACCTGTTCCGGGGTTCGGTCGTCGCCGGTCCGCTCGCGGATCTCGCCGGCGAGGGCGGTGAAGCGCTCTCCGACGAGCGCGGCGTCCAGGGGTTGATCGCCGTCGGGCCCGAACACCTCGGGGAAGTGCGCGGGCTGGATGCGGCCGAGCATGACGTTGGCGTCGGTGACGGCGAGCGGGCCGCCGCCGCGGTAGCAGGCCGGGCCGGGGTCCGCGCCCGCCGAGTCCGGCCCTACGCGGTAGCGGGAGCCGTCGAAGTGCAGGACCGAACCGCCGCCCGCCGCGACCGTGTGGATGTCCAGCATGGGCGCGCGCAGCCGGACACCGGAGATCTGTGTGGTGAAGACGCGTTCGTACTCGCCGGCGAAGTGGGAGACGTCGGTGGAGGTGCCGCCCATGTCGAAGCCGATGACGCGGCCGAAGCCGGCCAGCTGCGACATGCGGGCCATGCCGACGATGCCGCCTGCGGGGCCGGACAGGATGGCGTCCTTGCCGCGGAACTGTCCGGCCTCGGCGAGTCCGCCGTTGGACTGCATGAACATCAGCCGTACGCCTTCCAGGTGGTCGGCGACCTGGCGCACGTAGCGGCGGAGCACGGGCGACAGGTAGGCGTCGACGACCGCCGTGTCTCCGCGCGGGACGATCTTCATCAGGGGGCTGACCTCGCTGGACAGCGAGATCTGCGGGAACCCGATGCTGGCGGCGAGTTCGCCGACGGCCTGTTCGTGGGCGGGGTGGAGGTGGCTGTGCAGGCAGACCACGGCGACCGCGCGGATGCCGTCGTCGTAGGCCTGTTGGAGGGCGTCGGCGAGGGTGTCCAGGTCGGGTGCCCGCAGCCGGGTGCCGTCCGCGGCGACGCGTTCGTCGACCTCGATGACGTGTTCGTAGAGCAGTTCGGGCAGTTCGATGCGGCGGGCGAAGATGTACGGCCGGTTCTGGTAGGCGATGCGCAGCGCGTCGCGGAAGCCGCGGGTGACGACGAGGACGGTGCGTTCGCCCTTGCGTTCCAGGAGGGCGTTGGTGGCGACGGTGGTGCCCATGCGGACCGCCTCGACGGTCTCCCGCGAGTCGCCGAGAAGCTCACACACGCCCGCGACGGCGGCGTCGGGGTAGCTCGCCGGGTTCTCCGAGAGCAGTTTGTGCGTGAGCAGCCGACCGTCCGGGTGCCTCGCGACGATGTCCGTGAAGGTGCCGCCCCGGTCGACCCAGAACTGCCAGCCCGTCACACCCTCACCCCGCTTCCGCACGGTTCACAGTGCCCGGAGGCCGTTGATCACGTCGCGCAGAATACTCTCGTCCGGCAGCTCGGCCGGCGGGACGGGGCGGGTCACATGGACGAACTCCCCGTCGACGAGATCGCCGACGAGGACCCGCACGACTCCGACGGGCAGGTTCAGCTCGGAGGCGAGTTCGGCTACCGACTGTGGGGTGTCCCGGCACAGACCGACGATCTCGGTGTGTTCCGGGGACAGCGTCGGGTCGCACTCCGCATCGTCCGCGTGGGGTTCGGTGACGACCACCGCGATCAGGTCGAGGCGGTGCTGGGCCGCGTGTCTGGTCCGGCCGCGTGTCATGGCGTACGGACGGACTACGGGGCCGGCCTCGTCGTCGAACCAGTGGCTGTGTGCCTGACCGTCAGCGCTCATGCCATCTCACTACCCGCCGGGGAGCAGATCGGTGCGCGGAGCGGTCCGCAGATGCACGCCGACCCGCTTGACGAGCAGGGTCATCTCGTAGGCGACCTGACCGACGTCGGAGTCGGCGTCCGAGAGCACGGCGAGGCAGCTGCCGTCCCCGGCGGCCGTGACGAACAGGAAGGCGTCGTCGAGCTCGACCACGGTCTGCCGGACGCTGCCCGCCTCGAAGTGGCGGCCCACGCCCTTGGCCAGGCTGTGGAAGCCGGAGGCGACGGCGGCCAGGTGTTCGCTGTCCTCACGGGTGAGGTCCTTGGAGACCCCGGTGGCCAGACCGTCGCCGGACAGCACGACAGCCTTGCGGATGCTCGCGACCCGGTCGACCAGCTCGTCGAGGAGCCAGTTCAGCTCGCCCTTGCCGGTGTCCGTGCGGCCGGTCGTGTTCGGTGCGGTCATCGACCGTCCCCCTTAGTCGTTCCTTGTGATGCTGTGCCGGTGCGGGCGTCGTCGCCCTCGGCGTTCTCCTGGCGGCCGCGCTGCCAGCCGCGCTGGAGCGAGGCCATACGGCTGCGTACTTGGTCGGCGTCCCGGTCGGCCGGGTCGGCCCGGTCCTCGGTGCGCCGCTCCGGGTCCTGCCTCAGCTGGGGGGCGAGGTTGGCCTGCCGGACGCGGCGGGGCAGGGCGGCGTTGCCGGACGGGGACTCCGCCGCACCGGTGCGGCGTGAGGAGCCGTCCGGGGCGCTGCTCGTGGGCGCTGCCGGGCGGGAGCGGCGGGGCAGTTCGGGTGCCGTCGCGGGCGTGCCCGGCGTGGCCGCTCCCGGTGCGGGCTCCGTCCGGATGCCCGTCGGGATGGCCCGGTGGCCTTCGGTGCCGCCCCGGTCCGTGCGTCGGCGTGTGGGCAGCGGGGCGGGGCCGTCGGACGGGAACCGCCCGGAAGGAGCGGGAAGGCGGTCTCCGTCGGGCAGCGGACGGCCGGAGGAGCCGCGGACGTCCCCGGCCGGCTCGGTGCGGCCGGTGGCACCGAGGCGGTCGTCGTCCGGTGCCGTGCGGCGGGAGCGGGATCCGGTCACCGGGCGGCCGTGCGAGCTGACCAGCTTGGGTGCCCGCCGGCGGGGCAGCGGCACGGCTCCGCCGAGGTCGTCGCCGTCCGTGGGGTCGACGGCGTCCAGGGGCGCGGGGCCGTCGTACGGCGTGAGGGCGCCGTCCTCGGTGTCCGCCTCGGGGAGGGCGATCGAGCGGCGTGGCCGGAAGAGTCCGCCGCGCTCGCTGTCCTCGTCGCCGAGGGCGCCCGGGAAGTCCCCGATGCTGTCCAGGTCGACGGGGGCCTCGAGCTCGACCGGGCCGTCCAGGAGCGAAGCCGTGAGGCCGGGCAGCTGGGTCGGGACCTGGGAGAGCGCGGTCCTGCGGCCTCCCGCCGAGTCGGCCTCCTTCGCGCTGCGGGGGCGGTCGAGGCGGAAGCCGATGCCGTTGGTGTCGGGGACGTCGTCGGTCAGCAGGGCGTCGGGGATGAACACGACGGCCGTGGTGCCGCCGTACGGCGACGGCTGGAGGGCGACCCTGACGTTCTGGCGCTGGGCGAGCCGGCTGACCACGAACAGACCGAGGCGGTCGGTGTCGGACAGTTCGAACTCGGGGGTCTCCGCGAGCCGCAGGTTGGCGTCCAGCAGGGTGTCGGCCGCCATACCGAGGCCGCGGTCGTGGATCTCCAGGGTGAAGCCGTTGGCGACCCGTTCGCCGAGGACATGGACGGCGGTGTGCGGGGGTGAGAACACGGTGGCGTTCTCGAGGAGTTCGGCGACGAGGTGGGTGAGGTCGGCGACCGCGGGGCCGGTGACGGCGACCCGGGGCAGTCGGCGCACCTCGATGCGCTCGTAGTCCTCGACCTCGGCGACGGAGGCCCGGACGATGTCCATCAGCTGGATGGGTTTGCGCCACTGCCGGGAGGGGGCGGCGCCGGAGAGGATCACCAGGCCCTCGGCGTGCCGGCGCATGCGGGTGGTGAGGTGGTCGAGGCGGAAGAGGTCGGCGAGTTCCTCGGTGTCCTCGGTCCTGCGCTCCATGGTGTCGAGCAGGGTGAGCTGCTTGTGCAGCAGGACCTGGCTGCGGCGGGCGAGGTTGACGAAGACCTCGGAGACGCCGGCGCGCAGTTCCGCCTGCTTGACGGCGGCCTCGACGGCGGCGCGCTGGAGGGTGTTGAGTGCCTGGCCGACCTCGCCGATCTCGTTCTTGTCGTACTCCAGGCGGGGGACCTCCGTCTCCACGTCGACCTGTTCACCGGCCGACAGGCGGCGCATCACGCTGGGCAGGCGGACGCCGGACGCCTCATGGGCCTCGAGGCGCAGCTGCCGCAGGTCGCGGATGAGGGCACGGCCGATGCGCACGGACACCACGAGGGAGGCCAGCAGGGCGATCAGACCGAGGACGGCGGCGATGACGGCCTTGACGATCACGTCGGTCACGAACGGGCCGACGCGGTCCTGGTAGCGGTTGCCCGCCTGGTCGTTGAGGGAGGCGAGTTCGTCGAGGACGCTGCCCGCGGCGTTGTCCCAGCTGGAGACGGTGACATCGCGCGGCCGCCCGGACCCGGCGCCGACGGCGGCCTGTTCGGCGACGCGCAGCGGTGCGGTGGCGGCGTTCTTCCAGAAGCGGGTGTAGCGGTCCCGCTCGGTGGAGGGCAGCAGCGGGAGGTTGAGGTCGTAGAGCAGCGTGCGCTGGGCGACGAGGTCGGAGAGATCGCGGGCCTCGCCGCGGGTGACCTCGCCGACGACCAGGGAGGAGCCGAGCAGGGCGTCCTCGCGGGAGAGGAGTTCGCGGGCCCGGCTGAGGTTGACCAGGGCGCGGTACTGCTTGTCCATCTCCGCGTTGTCCAGGGCCTGGAGATCACCGAGGAGTTCGTAGCAGGGGTCGACGAGGCGGTTGTAGAGGTCGAGCGCGTGGGCGCGGTCGACGGTGCCGTCCTCGATGCTGCTGCGCAGGGGCTCGATGCCCTCGAACGCGTCGAGGACGGTGGTGAGATGCTCGTCCGTGTCGGGTCCGACGGCGTCGGCCAGATCGGGGTCCTGGGCGTTCTCGCGGATCTCGGCGACGGCGCGGTCGGTGGCGGCTCTGCTGCGCCGCAGCGCCTCGAGCGCGTCGGAGGCCCTGGGGTCGGCGAGGTAGGCGAGACTCTGGCGGCGTTCTTCCTGGAGGACGCGCACGGTGTCCTCGGCCGGGTAGCCGATCTTCTCGACGACGGAGGCCCCGTTGAACAGCCGGCTCGCTTCGCGTCCTGTCAGTACCGTGGCGAACGCCCAGATCGCGGTCAGCGACAGCAACGGCACGAGCAGCAGCGCCACGATCTTCCGGCGGATGGATTTCCCGCGAAAGCGCATGGCCTCCCCCAGCTCGGCCCCCACCGGCAGGGGGCACACATGTGCGTCAACAAACGGCGCGAGCCTACTACCGACAAACAGTTAACTCGAAGGGCCATACGGAATCCGAACTTCCGCACTGGCGGGGAGAGATGGCGTGTTGTCCGCTCATTGCGGGAGATTGCGACCCCGAAAGCGGCAGGGTGACCAGGCCCGGATGTGATCAGGACACCAGGTCAATTGGCTGGAAATTTTCGACGCTTGGGAATCTTCGGGGCACGCCGTTCGTCTGTCTCTACGGGAAGGGGAGGCGGAATCGGCCACAGGAGCCGCATCCCGCCCCCTGGCGGCGTAAAAGGACGCAAGCCGGGCAGGCACAGGGGAGTCGGACTTCGGTCCGGGCAAGGGTCTGCCGGCGGTGGGGAGTGACTCGGTGATGGGCACGGCGGAGCGGCGCGGGACGACCGGACAGGGCGCGGTGGCACAGATGTCGGCGCCCGCGAGCGCCAAGGCGCCGGATCGCGACATTCCGGTGCGGTCGAACCAGGTGACGGACGGTTCCGGCGCCGCAGTGGGTGCGGTGCGCAGGACCTCGGAGGAAGCGAGCGTAGGGCGGCCCGGCGGCCATCAGGGCGCGCGGCAGCTGGCCGCGCACAGGCCGCTCTGGGTCGAGGAGGAGGCGAGGCGCGGCAGACTGGCCGATCCGGTGCGCACGGCAGCCGTGCGGGCGGTGCTGATCATCGCCCTGACGCTGATACAGGCGATGATCGCCTTTCTGTGCACCCTGGCCGGATCGTGGCTGGCGTTCCCCATGGTCCTCAGCAGCATCGCGAGCACCGTGGTGGCGACTTGGGGCGCACTCGACGTCTGGGTGACCCGCCAGGTCTGGAAGCAGCGCAACGGCGTGGTCTCGGAGCCCAGCAGCACGGCCCGGGGGGGGGGGGGGGGGGGGGGGAGAGGAAGGGAGGGGGGGGGGGGGGGGGGGGGGGGACGAGGAAAGGGGAAAAAAGCCCGATCAAACGGGGGGGTGGGTCCGCCCTCAGAAGGGGAGGCTTTG
>NZ_JBVJGZ010000002.1:24869-35678 GCF_055587025.1 Streptomyces sp. NPDC048600
CCCCCCCCCCCCCCCCCCCCCCCCCCCCCCCCCCACCCCCCCCCCACCCCCCCCCCTCCCCCCCCCCCCCCCCCCCCCCCCCCACGCCGGCAGGCGCGGGTCGCCGCGCGAGCCCAGGAACGGATACACAGGCCCGGCCGAACCGGGCGGCTGTCCCACTCCTGAGCCGGACGGCTTCGGGCCCTACAACTCCGGGCCCTACGGCCTCGCCTGTGCCGGACGCTTGAACATCCGGGTGGCCGTGATCTCGCTGTGCACCGACTCCCCCGCCTGGGGCTGCTGTGGCAGGCCCGGGCGGAGGTGCTCCTCGACGCTGATGTACTTCAGGCCGGCCCTGAGGTCCGCGTCGTTGCGCAGGCGGATGACCAGGGGGAACTCGGCCAGCGCCGTGGTGTCGAACAGGCCGGTGGTGTAGAGGAGCTGGACGCCCAGCGCGTCGGAGACGGCGCGCTGGAGTTCCAGGAGGTAGGTGGCGTTGGCGCGGCCGATGGGGTTGTCGAGGAAGAGCGTTCCGGCGTGGCGGTGCTTGTCGCGGCCGCGGTCGTTGGAGCGCAGGGCGGCCATCGTGCAGTAGAGGGCGATGGCGGCGGTGAGGAGCTGGCCTCCGGAGAAGACGTCGCCCATCTGGCCGACGGGCACCCGCTCGGCGCGCAGCACCGCGTCGGGCTTGAGGATCTCCACCGCGATGCCCTTGGGCTGGAGGGCCGCGCCGACGCCCCGCAACAGCAGGGACATGCCGTCGCGGCGCAGGTCGGAGTTCTTCTTCACGGCCGCGCGGGTCGCCTCGTCGATGACCTCGCCGAGTCGTTCGGTGAGGGTCGCCTGGTCGGGTTCCTCGAAGCGGATGCGCAGGAACTCCTGGCCCGACCACTCGCCGAGGCCTTCCGGCAGCCGGGACAGCCGCTGTGCGGACCGGAGCGTGGCCAGTGCGGACTCGACCAGTCCGCGCAGCCGGTCCACGATCGAGTCGCGGTTGCGCTCCAGCTGGGCCAGTTCGTCGGTGAGGACGCGCAGGCGGGGTGCGAAGGCGTCGGCCCACTTCTGGGCGTGCTCGGGCAGGGCGGAGGCGGGCAGTTCGCGGATCTGCTGGCGGGCCGGGGTACGGACCTGTTCGTAGCGGGTGGAGTTGGCGTGCCGTACGAGCACGTCTCCGGCCTCACGGACGGCGGCCTCGGCGGCCGAGAGGTCGGTGGCACAGCCGCGCAGGGAGCGGCGGGCCTCGGCGGCGGACTGCCGGGCCTCCTCCAGACCGCCGGGGTAGGGCTCGGGGGCGTCCTGCTCCTCCTCGGTGACGTGCTCGCGCAGCAGGTCGCGCAGGAGGGCGGCGATCTCGTCGAAGCCGCCGGCCGCGTCCTCGGCGGCCCGGTGGGCGTCGAGGAGTTCGGCGTGTGCCTCGCGGGCCTGGTTCAGGGCCTCGGTGCGGGAGGCCAGTTCGGCGGTCGCCGTGCGCAGCAGGGCCTGGGCGTGGTCGGTGTCGCGGGGCTCCGTCTCCGTGGGCAGCTCGGTGTGCGCGTCGCCGTCCTCGGGGGCGTGCCGCTCGGCCTCACCGCGCAGTCGGCCGAGCTGCTCGCTGGCGGTGGACATGCGGGTCTCGAGGAGCTGCACCAGTTCCTCGGCGCGGGCGGCGGCGGCCTGCCGGGAGGGGCCGTCGGAGCCGTCCGGGGACTGGAGGAGCTGCTCGGCGCGGGTGCGGACCTTGTTGCTCAGCCGGTCCAGCTCGGCGCGGGCGGCGCTCTCGTCGCTCTCGGCACGGGCCTGCTCGGCACGCAGATCGGCGCCCACGCCGACCTTCTCGTACACCTGGGAGGCGGCGCGGTAGGCCTCGCGCAGGGCGGGCAGCGACGTCTCGGGGGCGGCCGCGTCGCTGTCCGGCACGTCGTCGGGGGCGCCGGCGATCTCGGCGCGCTCGGCGCGCAGGGCACGGGCGGTGCGGCGGGCGTCGTCGGCGGCGCGCTGGGCGGCGCGGCGGTCCTCGTCGGCGGCGCGGGCGCGGTCCAGGCAGGTCTGGGCGCGGGCCTCGGACTCGGTGGCCTCGTCGGCGAGTTCGCGCAGGCGGACCTGCCAGCCGGCACGCTCGCGCAGCCGGAAGGCGAGTCCGGCGAGGGCGTCGGCGGCACGGCGGGCCTTCTGGGCGGCCTCCTGACGTTCGTCGCGGACCTGGGCCGCCTCGTTGGCGGTCTCCTCGGCCTCGGCGCGGGCGACACGGGCCTCGGCAAGTTCGGCCTCGGTCTCCTCGGCGAAGGCACGGGCCTCGCGGGCGGCCTCGGCGAGCTCCAGCAGGCGTCCGGCGGGGCAGCCGGTGCGCCAGGAGGCGAGCCGGGCGGCCAGTTCGCGGTCCTTGCCGAGCCGGGCGGCCAGAGCGCGGATCTCGCCGTCGCGCTCGGTGGTGCGGGCGCGCAGGGCCTGGCGCTCCTCGTCGGCCGCGTGTTCGTCGTGCATGGCGGGGTTCGGCGGGACGAGGAAGACGTCGCCGTCGTCGGCCGCCGGGGCCGGGGTGGGAGCGAGCAGGGCGGACGCGGTGCCGACCGCTACGGCGGAGCGGGGCAGCAGCGCGGCGTCGCCGAGGGCCTCACGTGCGCGGGCGTGCGAGGCGGGGTCGGTGATGATGACGCCGTCGACCAGTTCGGGCCGGGCGGCCAGCACGCGCGCGTGGTCGGCGGGGTCGACGGCCTGGGCGAGGTAGCGCCAGCCGGGCAGGGCGGGGATGCCCTGCTCGCCGAGGTACTCGACGGTGGCCAGCACGTCGGGGCCGGGCGGCAGCAGACCGCCGTCGCCGAGCGCGCCGAGGATGCGGGAGTCGTCGGCGGCCGCGGTGCGCAGCTCGAACAGGGTGCGTTCGGCGGAGGAGACGGCGTCGTCGAGCAGTTCGCGCAGTTCGTCGGCGAAGCGGTCGAGCTCCTCGGCGCTCAGCGGCGCCTCGTCGGGCGTGTCCTCGTCGCGGCGGGGGTGCGGTACCGGGCCGCGTACGTCGTGTCCGGCGAGTCCCAGCAGTTCGGCGAGGCGTTCCTCGGCGGCGAGGGCCTGGGCGGTGCGGCGTTCGCCGTCGTGGGCGCGCTCGGCGGCGACGGCGGCGTCGGCGGCGCGGGCGGCGGTCAGCTCGGCGCGGGACTCGGCGGAGGCGGTCTCACGGGCCTGCTCGGCTGTCCTGCGGGAGGCCTCGCGGGCGGTGTCCCAGGCGGCGACGGCGGTCTTCTCGGCGTCGCTGGCGGCGAGGGCGGCGCGGGCCGGGTCGGCGTCCGGCGCACTGTCGTCGAGCCAACCCGCGCGGACGGCCTCCGCGGTCTCCTGCTCGACCTCGGTGAGGCGCTGGCGCAGATGGCCGGCCTCGCTGCGGGCGCGCTGGGCCTCGGTGGCGGCGGCGGTGGCGTCACGGTGGGCCGAGTCGCCCGCCTCCTGGAGGGCGGCGGAGCGCTCCTCCCCCTCGTTGGCGAGGGTCTCGGCGCGCTCGGCGGCCGCGTGCAGGGCGCGGACGAGGTCGGCGGCGGCCCTGGTGCGGGCGGCGAGGGCGGGGGCGGCGTCCCGCTCGGCCTCCTGGATGGCGGCGGCCACACGGGAGACACGGTCGGCGGCGGCGCGGTGGCGCAGCACGGCCTCGGCGGCCTGCCAGGCGGAGTGCAGGGTGCGCGCGTCGGCGAGTTCGCGCTTCTGCGCGGCGGCGGACTTCTCGGCGCCGGCGAGGGCCAGCGAGGCGTGCCGGTAGGCGAGTTCGGCGGCGATCAGGGCGCTGCGGCCCCGGGCGGACTCGGAGTGGGTGACGGCGTAGGCGGCGGCGGTGACCCGCTGGGCAAGCTCGGTGGCGCGCCTGCGCTCCTGCACGCCTCGCGCGGACAGCCGACGGGCGAGGGTGCGGGTGCGGCGTTCGGCGCCCGTGTGGACGTCCCGTGCGCGGGTGCGGCCCTCGGCGGCGTCGACGATCCGGCCGAGCAGGTCCACCGATCCGGCGGTGAAGTCGCGTTCGGCGATCAGTTCGGCGCGGCGGCCGAGTTTGTTGCCGAAGCCGCTGACGAGGTCGGCGAGTCCGTCGGTGTCGCGGGTGTCGGTGACCGCGCGCAGCAGCAGGTCGGTGAAGTCGGAGTCCTTCTTGACCGCGAACAGGCCGGCGGCCTCGCCCTCGTCGGCGTTCATCTCGCGCTGGTAGCGGAAGAGTTCGGGGTCGAGGCCGAGGTCGCCGAGGTGCTCGGTCCAGCGCTCGTGGATCTCCTCCCAGTGCACCTCCAGGTGCGGGTATGCCTTGCCGGCCTCGGTGACGGCGTCGCGGAAGCCCTTCATGGTGCGGCGTCGGCCCTGGGCGCCGGAGGCGCCTTCCGCGGTCGGACGTACGGCGGTGGACTCCGCGACGGGGAGGTTGTCCAGGCTGAGTCCGGGGCCGGGCCGGAAGGAGTACCAGGCCTCGGCGAACTTGCGCGGGTCGTTGGAGACCTGGCGGCCGCGCCACTCGCTGACCTTGCCGACGACGACGCACTCGCCGGTCTGCACGTGCTGCCACTCCAGCGCGACATGGCCGCAGTCGTCGGCGAGCAGGAACTTGCGCAGCACGCCGGAGCTGGCGCCGCCGAGGGTGTTGCGGTGGCCGGGCAGCATGACCGAGAAGATCAGCTTGAGCAGGACGGACTTGCCGCCGCCGTTCTCCAGGAAGAGCACGCCCGCGGGCGCCGGGCGGCGCGGCGGGCCGACGGGCTCCTCCTCGAAGAACTCCGCCTGCGTCGGCGCGGGGTCGGGCACGACATCGCCCACGCCCCGCAGGTCAAGCACGGTGTCGGCGTAGCGCGCACCGGCGGGTCCGATGGAGTAGAGGCGGACCCGGGACAGCTCGTACATGGCGGACTCTCGTCAGTCTTCTTGCAGATCAGAAAAGGTTCGGAAGGGTCATGCGTGGAACGGCAGCCCGGCGTCGGCCACCAGCTCCAGGTCGTCGCCGTCCTCGGCGGGCAGGAGCGTCGGCGTGCCGTCGGTGACCGGCACGACGCCCAGCTCCAGCAGTTCGGCCATGGCGGCGCTGCCGGCCATGTCACGGACCTGGAGCTGGTAGCGGGCGGTCGTGCGGTACGTGCCGCCGTGGTCGTCGCCGGTGCGCTGGAGGAAGCCGGAGTCGGTGAGGAAGGCGACGGCCTTGCCGACGATGCCGGTGGTGGACCCGGCGAGGCGGCGGGCGTCCTTGGTGGCACCGGTGGCGCTGCGTCTGGCCCAGATCCGCCAGGCGGCCTCGAGACCGGGCGCGTCGGTGGCGGGGTCGGTGTTCTCACCCGTCCGCTCGGCCCGTTCCTCCAGTCGGCGGCACGCCTGGCGGACGAAGGCGTCGACGCCGTTGACGCTGACGCGTCCGATGTAGCCGTCGTCGGCGAGGTCCTCGGCGCGCGGGAAGGCGAGGGCGGCGACCGCGAGGTGGGCGAGGCCGTGCAGGAACCGGTCGCTGCCGTCGGCGGACGTACGGCGGGCGTAGTCGCCCATGCGGACGGCGAACACCGAGTCCTCGGCGGCGGTCACGGCCATCCCCGCGCGCGGGGACACCTCCAGCACGATCAGGCCCAGCCCGGCGGCCACGGCGTCGGCGAGCCGGGCGAACGGCGGGTCCTCGCGGTAGCGCCGCAGCAGTTCGGTGTACTCCTGGTCCCGCGCGGGCTGGAGCTTCGGCTGGAGTCCGAAGGCGACGAGCCGAGCCGCGTCGGCGGCGTCGGCGGGCGTGACGGCGGGGTTCGCCGGTGCCGCGGCGGTCTCCGGCTCACTCCACTCGACGTGCTCGGTCACGGCTTGGGCTCCTTGCTTCGCTGTTGCTCACTCATGCTGCTTCCGTCCGGTCCGCCGCCATGCCCGCGGCGTCCAGCAGGGCGGTCCCCACGATCAGGTCGGCGCCGCCGAACTCGGGGTCCTCCAGCTGCGTGCCGTCGTCGACGGCGAACAGGAGCTTCTGCTCGCCCTGCCGGTAGGCGGTGCCGACGGCGGGACTGGCCGCGTGCACGGCCAGCAGGGCGACCAGATACGGAAGATCGGGGTCGGACCGCCGGGCCTGGGCCAGCAGCCCCGACAGTCTGCGCGGGGCGTCGGCGGGCAGGTCGAGCAGTTCCATCGCCGCGGCCAGCTGCTCCTCGCTGAAGCGGCTGTCGTCCGGCGTGGCGATCAGGTCCGGCTCCGGCATCTCGGCGCCGAGGTGGTCCCGCTCGGCCGGCGGCGTCAGCAGTATCTCTACGAGGTCGGCGACCCGTACCGACACGGGTGTGCGGAAGCCGGTCCCGCGCGCGAAGTACGCGTCGGTGACCCGCACCGCCTGTTCCACCGGCAGCGGCAGCACGGGCGCGACGAGGTGGCCGTAGAGGTCTATCCCCGAGGAGGCCAGGGGGGTGGCGAAGGCCTGGCGGTCCTGCTCCGCGCGGAACAGCGGGCCCGCCTCCAGCAGCCGGGACTGGAGCTGGGTGTGACGCCGGATGCAGTCCTTGACGATGTCGACGAGTTCGGCGGCGCGGCGCTTGTGCTCGGGGTCCTCGGACTCGTCGCGGGCCCTGCGGATGTTCGTCAGGATCGCGTTCTCGTGGCGGTACCGGTCGGCCACGTGGTCGAGCGCCTCGGCGATCATGTCGGGCACGGCCTCGAGCCAGTCCACCGCGCGGACGTTGCGCCGGGTGGCGTCCAGCGCCCTGCGCAGGGTCTCGGAGTACTGCACGGTACGGTAGCGGGCCTGCTCCGCGGCGAGCTGGGCGTCGGCGAGGCGGCCGCGGCTGATCAGGACCTCCAGCTTGACCTCGGCGGCGATCTGGGCGCTGGTGACGTCGGTGTCGAGGGCGCCGACCAGGACGTTGACCGCCTCGTCCGTCGTACGGAGGTAGACGCTGCCGCCGGGGCCGGGGACCTCCTCGATCAGCTTGAAGTCGTAGTCCCGGCGGACGTAGGTGCCGTCCGGTGCGAACGTGCCGTAGACCGCGCGGAAGCCGCGGTCGACGCTGCCTACGTTGATCAGGTTCTCCAGCACCCAGCGGGCCACGCGCTCGTGCTCGGCGGTGGGGCGCCGTGGGGCCTGGGCGGCGATCCGGGGCACCAGGCGGGCGACGACCTGGTCGTGGTCGGCGCCGGTGTCGAAGTCCATGTTGAGTGTGACGAGGTCGATGGCCGAGAGGGCGACCTCCGCCATGCCGTACACCGAGTACTCGCCCGCGAGGTTGGCCTTGCGCGCGTCGAGGTCGTGCAGCGGCGCGGTGCAGGCGAGCGCGCGCAGGCGCCGCGCCAGGCCTTCGTCGGCGGCCGGGCCCGGGGCGGGGCGGGGCCCTGCGGTCGGCTGGGGCGGGACGAGGTCCGTCGGGGCGGGGGAAGTCACGGTGCACAGATTAGGTGCTTGGTCTGACAACGGCCCAAATCGGGAGCGGGGCCCTTGCCGGGTGGGGGGTGGTTGTGGGCCTGGTCGGCCGGGGGCCGTGGTGGTCGGTCGGCTGCGGGCCGTCGTGGGCTTGTCGCGCAGTTCCCCGCGCCCCTTGGGGAATCGGTTGCGCCGTTTCTCGCGGTTGTGGGGGGCGACACGCATTGCGCAGTTCCCCGCGCCCCTTCGGGAGTCCGCCCCGCCGCTTCTCACGGGCCTGGAGCTCGATACGCGTTGCGCAGTTCCCCGCGCCCCTTCGGGAGTCCGCCCCGCCGCTTCTCACGGGCCTGGAGCTCGATACGCGTTGCGCAGTTCCCCGCGCCCCTTCGGGAGTCCGCCCCGCCGCTTCCCACGGGCCTGAAGCGCGACACGCATTGCGCAGTTCCCCGCGCCCCTAGGGGCGCGGTTGTGGAGGGCGATGCGGCCTCTTACGGGGCTGGGCGCTTGGGTGGCGCAGGGGCGTCTTGGCCGTATGCGGTCGCGATGGTGGTCAGGGAGTCCGACAGGTACGTGTCCAGGAGTTGTTCGGCGGCTGTCTGGTCTCCGGTGGTGAGGGCGTGGAGGATCTCCTCGTTGCGGAGCAGGTAGGGCTCGTGGAGCCGCTGGGGGTCGTTCACGACGTGGAAGGCCAGCCGTAGCTCGGCGAAGACGCCGCGCATCAGCTCGTCGGTGCGGGGGCTGCGGGCCAGGGCGACCACTTCCTGGTGGAAGCGGATGTTGGCGGTGCCCAGCGCTTTCCAGTCGCCCTCGGCCCCCGCGCGGCGGCCCTGGGCGACGGCTTCGGCGAGGCCGTCCAGCGCGTACGGCGGCTCACCGAGGCCCCGGACCACCGCGCACTCCACCAGCGCGCGCGTGCGGTAGATGTCCTTGACGTCCTCGGCCGTGAGAACTCTCACGAAGACACCGCGGTTCAGCTCGTGGACCAGCAGGCGCTCGTGCGTGAGCAGGCGGAACGCCTCGCGCAGGGTGTTGCGGGAGACCCCGAGGGCCCCACCGATGCTGTCCTCCGAGAGCCGGGTGCCGGGCGGGAAGAAGCCCTCGGCGATCCGGCTCCTGAGGATGTCGGCGACTCGCTCGGCGGTGCTGGTGCGCCCGAGGAGGACGCGGTCGCCGGCCAGTCCCGTCAGCTGCTCAGCCATGCCCGGAATTCAACCGTAGTGAGGAGGACGGGACAACAGGGGTATTGAAGGATCGTTCAACAATCCTCTACCTTGCTCGTCACGGCGTGGCTGGCTCGAGGAGACCGGAAGGCCCCATGACCCCGATCGATCTGAACGCCGATCTCGGCGAGGGCTTCGGCCGCTGGCGGCTGACGGACGACGAGCAGCTGCTGTCCGTCGTCACCAGCGCCAACGTGGCCTGCGGCTTCCACGCCGGGGACGCGGCGACCATGCGGCGGGTGTGCGAACTGGCGGCCGCGCGCGGGGTGACGATCGGCGCCCAGGTCTCCTACCGGGACCTCGCCGGGTTCGGGCGGCGCGCGATGGACGTTCCGCCCGGTGAACTGACCGCCGAGGTCGCCTACCAGATCGGCGCCCTGGAGGTGTTCGCCCGCGCGGCCGGTGCGCGCGTGGCGTACGTGAAGCCGCACGGGGCGCTCTACAACCGGGTCGTGCACGACGAGGAGCAGGCGGGCGCGGTCGTCGATGGCGTCCTCCTGGCCGACCCGTCGCTGCCCGTGCTCGGACTGCCCGGCTCACGGCTGCTGGAGCGGGCGGAGAAGGCCGGGCTCCCGGCGGTCACCGAGGCCTTCGCCGACCGCGCCTACACCGAGCACGGCACCCTGGTGCCGCGCGGCACCGACGGCGCGGTGGTCACCGACCCGGCCGCGGTCGTCGAACGGTCGGTCGGCCTCGCCCGGGACGGCCGGGTCGTCGCGTACTCCGGCCTGCCGATCGAGGTACGCGCCCGGTCGCTGTGCCTGCACGGCGACACCCCGGGAGCCGTCGAACTGGCCCGACGTGTCCGCCGACGGCTGGAGGCCGCCTCGGTGCGGGTGGAGGCCTTCGCATGAGCGGCGATCCCGCCGCCCGAGTGCGGAACCGGCCTGCGGGGCGCACGGGCACCGATCCCGCACACCGCACAGGCGACCCCACCGACCGCACAGGCGACCCCACCGACCGCGCAGGCGACCCCACCAGCCGCACCGGCGACCCCGGCCGCATTCGGGTCCTGCGCGTCGGCGACGACGCCCTGCTCGTCGAGGTCCCCTCCGGCGAGGAGGCGGAGGCCCTGCTCGCGGAGCTGCTGCGCCGCCGCGCGGAGGGCTCGCTCCGCGTCCGCGAACTGGTCCCCGCCGCCCGTACGGTGCTCCTCGACGGCGTGGCCGAGCCGTCCGGGACCGCCGCCGAGCTCACCGCCACGCCCCTGCCGCCCGTGCCGTCACGCGCGCGTGACGTGGTCGAGCTGCCCGTGCGCTACGACGGACCCGACCTCGCGGACGTCGCCGCCCACTGGGGCGTGTCCGCACACGAGGTGTCGCGCATCCACGCGGGCACCGAGTTCCGCGTCGCCTTCTGCGGCTTCGCGCCCGGTTTCGGCTACCTCACCGGACTGCCGCCCCGCTACGACGTACCGCGCCGGACGACCCCGCGTACGGCCGTGCCCGCGGGCGCGGTGGCCCTCGCGGGGCCCTACACCGGCGTGTACCCGCGCTCCTCCCCCGGCGGCTGGCAGCTGATCGGCACCACCGACAGCGTGCTGTGGGACCACGCGCGCGTACCGGCGGCACTGCTGTCACCGGGGGCACGGGTGCGGTTCGTGCCGCAGGGGGACGGATGAGCACCCGGCAGGACACGGGCCGCCCCACACCCGGAGGTGCCGTATGACCCATCGCGCGCTGTCCGTCACGGCCGACCGCGCGATGTGCGTCGTACGGGCCGGGGCGCTGACCACCGTGCAGGACCGGGGGCGGCCCGGGTACGCCCATCTCGGAGTGCCCCGTTCGGGCGCGCTGGACGGCCCCGCGGCGGCGCTCGTCAACCGTCTGGTCGGCAACGCGCCCGACGCCGCCGTCCTGGAGACCACGCTCACCGGCTGTGCCCTGCGCCCGCGCTCGGCGGTCGTCGTGGCGGTCGGCGGCGCGCCCTGTGCCGTCACGGTGGACGGACGCCCGGCCGCCTGGGGCGCCGCGGTGCGGGTGCCCGCCGGCGCCGTGCTGGACGTCGGTCCCGCCGTGACGGGCGTACGCGGCTACGTCGCCGTCCGGGGAGGCGTCGCGGTCGAACCGGTGCTGGGCAGCCGCTCCACCGACCTGCTGTCCGGGCTCGGCCCGGCGCCCCTGGCCGACGGCGCCGTACTGCCCGTCGGCCCGGCACCGCTGGCCGACGATCCCGCAACGCCCCTCGGCCCCGCGGCGGGGGGGGGGGGGGGGGGGGGGGAGGGGGGGGGGGGGGGGGGGGGGGCGGGGTGGGGGGGGGGGGGGGGGGGTGGGGGGGGGGGAGGGGGGGGGGAGGGGGGGTGGGTGA
>NZ_JBVJGZ010000002.1:35688-124598 GCF_055587025.1 Streptomyces sp. NPDC048600
TACTCTTCCCCTTCCCCCCCCCCCCCCCCCCCCCACCCCACCCCCCCCCCCCCCCCCTCCCCCCCCCCCCCCCCCCCCCCCCCCCCCCCTCCCCTCCCCCCCCCCCCCTCCCCCCTCCCCCCCCCCCCCGCAGCCCGCCCCGCCCGCCGAGCTGGTGCTGCGGGTGACCCCGGGCCCGCGCGACGACTGGTTCACCGCGCGGGCGCTGCGCGACCTCACCACGCGTGCGTACCGCGTCTCCGCGGCGAGCAACCGCATCGGGCTGCGCACCGAGGGGCCCGCCCTGGAGCGGGCCCGCGCGGGTGAGCTGGCGAGCGAGGGCATGGTGCTCGGCGCGGTCCAGGTACCGCCGGACGGCAGGCCTGTGGTGTTTCTCGCCGACCACCCCACCACCGGCGGCTACCCGGTCGCCGCCGTCGTCCGCGCCGCCGACCTCCCGGCCGCCGCGCAGGCGGCACCCGGCACGCCGGTACGGTTCGTGCCCGTACGCCGCAAATGAGCCACCGCCGAACTACCGGCGCGCTGGCACGCCGCAAATGAGCCACCGCTGAACCGCCGGCGCGCTGGCACGCCGCAACTGAGCCACCCCCGAACCACCGTCGAGTCGCCACCGAACCGCCCGGGCCGTCCCCGCGAACGGCAAGGGGCGCCCCCACCGGCCCGGACCGGTGCGGACGCCCCTCGGCCGACCGTCCTACGCGGCCTCCGGCTCCGGCCCGTCCCCCACCGACAGCGCGGCCAGGGCCATGGCCACCGCGTGGGCGGCGCCCAGGTCGAGCCGGGCGCTGGTACCGCGGACACGGTGACGCGTCTCGTCGGCCGCCAGGCGCAGCAGCTGCGGCAGCAGGTCGGTGCAGCGCCGGGCCACCCACGCGGTGCCCGCGGTGGCCAGCCACAGCAGGCTGGCCACCCGGGTGGGTGCCGCGAGCTGAGGTTCCGCCTCCGGCGGTTTCCCGTCGGCGAGGCCCGCCTCGACGAGCAGTTCGTGGAAGCGCAGGGCGATCTGGCGGTGCCCGCGCTCGCCCGGGTGCAGCCGGTCCGCGCTCCACAGGGCCCGGTCGGTCAGCCAGCCGCCCTCACTGGCGTGCAGATGCAGGGCCCCGTACCGCTCGGACAGGGCGTGCACGACGGTGTTGACCGCCCGCTGGCGCCGGGCCAGCGGGCGGGCCAGCGAGCCGGGCAGTCCGAGCATCGCCCCCGGGTCGGGCAGACAGGCGGTGAGGACGACCGTGCCCTGCTCGGCGAACGCCGCGTACGCCCGGTCGAGACGGGCGGCGACGGCGTGGATGTCGAAGGTGCAGCGCAGGGTGTCGTTCACCCCGATGAGGACCGAGGCGAGGTCCGGCTTCAGGCCCAGCGCGACGGGCAGCTGTGACTCCACGATGTCGCGGGTCTGCGCCCCGCTGACGGCGAGGTTGGTGAACTCCACGGCCTCCGGGTCGAGTCCGTCGGCGAGCAGCGCGGCCCAGCCGCGCCACCCGTCCGCCACCCGGTCGCCCACGCCTGCGGTGAGAGAGTCCCCGAGTGCCACGAAACGGACGGGTCTCATGCCGTGCCTCCGGGCAGGACCGGGTCCCCGGGCGCGAGGACGCTCGCCTCGTGCGCGGCGAGGAAGGCCTCCACCGCGGTGCCCCAGCCGAAGCACTCGGCACGCGCGCGTGCGGCCTCCCGGCGTTCGGTGTCGGGTCGGTCGAGCAGGCCGGCGACGGCCTTCGCGAAGGCGTCCCCGTGGTCGGCGGCGGCGGCCCCGGCGGAGCCGATCACCTCGGGCAGCGCGGAGGTGGCGCTGACGGCCACGGGCGTGCCGCAGGCCATCGCCTCCAGGGCGGCGAGCCCGAAGGTCTCGGCCGGTCCGGGCGCCACGCACACGTCGGCGGAGGCCTGGAGCGCGCCGAGCAGCCCGCTGTCGGAGACATGGCCGAGGAAGGTCACCGGCAGGCCGTGTTCGCGCGCCCGCTGCTCCAGGCGCGGCTTCAGCGGCCCGTCCCCGGCGACGACCAGCACCGCGGGCACCCCGCGGCGGCGCAGCGCCTCCAGGGCGTCGAGAGCGGTCCCGGGCCGCTTCTCCACCGACAGCCGGGAGCACATCACCAGCAGCGTTTCGTCCACGCGCGCGTAGCGGGCCCGCAGGGCCGCCGAGCGCAGGGCCGGGTGGCGGGCGATGAGATCCACACCCAGCGGGGCCCGTACGACGTTGCGGGCGCCGATGCGGACGAACTCCCGCTCGGCGAACTCGGTGGTGCACACGACCTTGGAGTAGACGTGCGCGGTGCGGACGTTGAGGGAGTCCGCGGCCCGCCGGGAGAGCCGCTCCGGCAGGCCCCAGGTGCGCAGCACGCCGTCGGCGGTCTCGTGGGAGACCATCACCGAGGGCACCCGGGCACGGCGGGCCCAGCGGCCGGTCCAGCGCAGGGTGGTGCGGTCGGAGACCTCCAGGCGGTCCGGGGCGAGGTCCTCCAGGACGGCGGCGACGCGCCGTTTGTCGGTGAGGACGCGGTAGCCGCCGGTGCCGGGCAGCATCGGGCCGGGCAGGGTGATCACGCGGCCCTGCTCGGTGTCCTGGTCGGTGTGCCGGTCGCCGGGTACGACGAGCACCGGCTCGTGACCGGCGGCCCTGAAGCCCTTGCCCAGCTCGCGCAGGGCCGTGCGCAGGCCGCCGGAGGCGGGGGCGACGAAGTTCGCCACGCGCACGATCCGCAGCGACTGACCGGTCATGCCGCCAGCACCGCCTTCCGGGCGAGCAGCACGTTCTCGTAGTGCCCGATCAGCCGGTCGCCGACGGCGGCCCAGGTGCGGCCCTCGACGGTGGCCCGTCCGGCGGCGCCGTAGGCGGCGCGTGCGGCGGGGTCGGCGGCCAGCCGCACGACGGCGTCGCGTACGGCGTCGGCGTCGCGGGGCGGGACCAGCAGCCCGGTGCGGCCGTGGTCGACGAGGTCCAGGGGGCCGCCGACGGCGGGGGCGACGACGGGCACGCCGCTGGCCATGGCCTCCTGCACGGTCTGGCAGAACGTCTCGAACGGGCCGGTGTGCGCGAAGACGTCCAGCGAGGCGAAGATCCTCGCCAGGTCGTCGCCGGTGCGGCGGCCGAGGAAGACGGCGCCGGGCAGGGCCTCGGCCAGGTGGGCCCGGCTGGGCCCGTCCCCGACGACCACGACGCGTACGCCGGGCAGGGCGCAGGCCCCGGCGAGGAGTTCGACCTGCTTCTCGGGGGCGAGCCTGCCGACGTAGCCGACGATCAGTTCGCCGTTCGGGGCGAGTTCGCGGCGCAGGTTCTCGTCGCGCAGCTCGGGCTTGAAGCGGACCGTGTCGACGCCGCGCGGCCACAGGTGCACGCGGGGCACGCCGTGGGCCTCCAGGTCGCCACGGGAGTGGCTGGAGGGCGCGAGGGTGATGTCGGCGGCGGCGTGCACCGAGCGGATACGCCGCCAGGCGGCCGCCTCACCGGCGCTGATGTAGGTGCGGGCGTAGGCCGCGAGGTCGGTCTGGTAGACGGCGACGGCGGGCACGCCGAGCCTGGCGGCGGCGGACATGCCGCGGACGCCGAGGACGAAGGGGCTGGCCAGGTGGACGATGTCCGCGCGGTGGTCGGCGATGGCGCCCGCGACGCGTCGGCTGGGGAGGGCGACGCGGACCTGGGGGTAGCCCGGGAGCGGAAGTGACGGGATGCGGACGACGGGGCACGGCGCATGGGCGTCGGCCTCGGGTCCGGTACCGGCGGCGGTGGCCGGTGCGACGACGAGGGGAGCGTGACCGCGGTCGACGAGGTGCCGGGCGGTCTGGAGCGCGCAGTGGGCCACGCCGTTCACATCGGGGGGAAAGGATTCGGTCACGATGACGACACGCATACGGGTGTTGTCGCCGTACCGGACGTGGACGCGTCAACGTGGATCTTTCCGGTTCGAAAACGTCCCATGAGCGTTGAGCTGCACACCCGAGCGGGTCAGGCGGCGTCCATGCGCGCCTGACCCGCGGGTCATCCCTTGTTCACCCGGCGGGCCGGGAACCGCCCGTTGTGTTGCTCGTACGGGGTTTTCCGGCCAAAGGCGTCACATGCCCCGTACCGGTGCCCGGGCTCAGGCCGGGGGTGTCTCGGTGCCGATACGGCTGCGTACGGCGGTCTGGACCTCGGCCTCCTCGGCCGGGTCGGCGGCGAGCCGGCGGAGCCGGTCGACCACGCGGGTGTCACCGGTCTCGGCGTGCCGCGCGGCGATCTCGCGGGTGCTCTCCTCGCAGTCCCACAGGCATTCGACGGCGAATCCTGCGGCGAAGGCGGGGTCGGTGGCGGCGAGGGCGCGGGCGGCCCGGCCCCGCAGATGGGAGGACGCCGTCTCGCGGTAGACATGGCGCAGGACGGGGGCGGCGCAGGCGATGCCGAGCCGGCCGGTGCCGTCGACCAGGGTCCACAGGGTGGGCCCGTCGGGCCCCTCGCCCCGTACGGCCTCGCGCAGGGCGCCGAGGACCAGGTCCTTGTCCTGGGCCCCGCCCCGGCAGGCGAGCATCCGTCCGGCGGCGGCGCCGAGCGGGTCGGGCCGGTGGGCCCAGCGGCGGGCGCGCTCCACGGCGGCGACGCTGCCCATCCGCTCGTAGGACTCGACGGCGGCCTCCACGACCGGCGTGGGGCCGGTGATGACGGCCTGCTCGATCAGGTCGAGGGCGGCGGGGTCGTCGCTGTCCGCGAGATAGCGCAGGGCGGTGCAGCGGGCACCTTCGGTGCCGGTCCGGGCGGCTTCGAGGATCTCGGGGCGGTCCTCGGGCCCGGCCACGGCGCTGAGGCAGCGGGCGGCGGGGACATGCAGGGCGGTGCCGCGTTCGATGCCCTGCTGGGCCCAGTCGAACACCGCCTGGACGCTCCAACCCGGGCGTGGCCCGGACGGCCGCATCTGGCGCTGCCAGCGGTCGAAGCAGCCGGTCTCCTGGGCGGCACGCACGCGCGTGGCGATCCAGTCGCGGGAGTCGTCGGCCCACAGCCGCCAGGGCCGTGGCTCGAAGGCGTCGCGCACGGTGACGGCCAGTTCGGCGTCGCCCTCGGGATCGCGCGGGAAGCGGGCGAGCACGGGAGCGGCGAGCGAGCGCAGTCCGGCGTCGTCGTCACGCAGGGCGAGTTCGTCCAGGGCCCAGGCCCAGTTGGTGCCGTGGGCGGCGTACCTGCGCAGCAGTTCGAGCGCGTCGCGCCTGCCGTAGGAGGCGAGATGGCCGAGGACCGCGAGGGCGAGGCCGGTGCGGCAGTCCTCGGTGTCGAGGACGTCCTCGGGGTCGAAGAGATGGGCCTCGATGGTGTCGAGTTCGCCGCCCAGGTCGAGGTACAGACGGGCGTAGTACAGGGAGCGGTTCTCCACCTGCCAGTCGTGGCGGGGGTCGCGCACCACACAGTGGTTGAGCGCCGCGAGTGCCTCGGCGCGCGGGGCGGTGAGCGCGTGCAGTGTGCCGTCGCCGCGGCCCCGCTGAAGCAGGCCGAGCAGCGTGCCGCTGGGCGCTATGACCGGATCGAACATGGGAAACAGCCTCACATCAAGCGTCGACGCAACCGGGAAACGTGCTTTACCTGGCCGCGTGACAACACGTCGGGGCGCCCGCCGTCTCATGCTTGCTGTAGACCATCTTCCTCTGCCTCTCGTCGGTGGCCCATGCGGACCGCATCACGGCCCGCGCGGTGCGGCAACACCTGCCCAGCCATCGCGTCCGTGAATCACGACGTCATGATGACTCGGCGCTCTTCGATGCCGCGACCGAAATATCCGGCGGCCTTGTACCGCCTCCCCCGTATTCCGTTGCGTAACCCGCCAGGGACCCTGTATTCCCTGGTCAGGGCGTTCGGATTAGTGCGCTCCGAACAGTGTGAGCAAGTCCGCCTTACCGAACATACGTGCGGTGTCGACGGCCGACGGCGTACCCGCTGCCGGGTCGGCGCCGTTCTCCAGGAGGACCCGGATCACAGCCTCCTCCCCCTTGAAGACCGCCCCCGCGAGCGGGGTCTGGCCTCGGTCGTTGATGCGGTCCGCCTCGGCCCCGCGGGCGAGCAGCTCGCGCACCGCGTCCGCGTGGCCGTGGTAGGCGGCGAGCATCACGAGGGAGTCGCCGCGGTCATTGGTGAGGTTGGCCGGAACTCCCGCGTCCAGATACGCCACGAGTGCCTCGGTCCGCCCCCGCCGGGCCAGATCGAAGATCTTGGTCGCGAGCTCCACGACCTCGGGGTCGGGGGCTTCACTCATGGGCCGGTCCGCCCTTCCTTACAGCCGTTCAGGTGAATCGCCAGGGTACTGGCTACGGGCGCACATGACCGGAGCCGCCCGAGGCAAAGATCACCGCGAGACCCGTTCGACGCAACTTGCCTGCTCAGGCGACGCCTCCATGACTCCGCCATCTGGGGGAAATATTGAGAATTTCCCTCATTTGCACCTTTTATCGTATGGATACATCCTGTGAGCCTGGAAGTACTCATGGTGACTGTCCCCGCGAACCAGGAGAACTCAAATGATCCTGTCCATGTCTGGCGTGGTCCTGCTCGGCATCATCGTCTTCCTCTTCTTCAAGAAGGACGGACTCAAGGCGTCGCACGCCCTCGTGGCGGCCCTCTTCGGCTTCTATCTGGCCAGTACGGCCATCGCGCCGAGCATCAAGGCAGGCGGCGAGAGCCTGGCGAGCCTGCTCGGCGGCATCAAGTTCTGACGCCGCAGTTCCCGTCCGTACGCACCATCAGGAGACAGAAGTGGCCCGGCGCCCCCTCCCCCGCATCCTGAGCACAGGCAGCACACAGATCGCCCGGAGCCGGGAGCTGGCCCGGACGGCGGCCGACAGCGCCACCGACGTCCTCCATCCGCTGATCACGATCACCCGCGGTCTGCGCCGGCTGGCATCCGCCGGACGGCGCAGGTGGACCGAGACCCCCAAGGACAAACGCGGACCGCTGCTGTTCCTGGTGGCGTCGGTGGTCCTGGTCGTCGCGCTGGTGCCGTACGGCCCGCTGCTGGCCGTCATCACCCTGATGGCGGCCGCGGCCTGGCACGGCAGGGACCGCACCCCGCCCGCCCCCGAGGGCCCCGACGAGTCCCAGACGGAGCGCCTCCAGGCGCTCTACGAGGCCCTGGTCCCCTATTTCTCGGCCGCCGAGGACCCGGACCCGCTGTACACCCACGGCGGCGACTGGGAGAAGGGACTGTCCGGCTTCGAGTTCGACGACTCGGGCCGGATCAGCCACCTCGTGGTCCGCTACCCGGCGTACTTCACGGACGGCGAACCGGCCGCCCGGACCCGGATCGAGCAGCTGCTCACCGCCAAGTCGGGGCGCGGCCGCGAGTACCACTTCCTCTGGGACGAGGAGGGCAACCAGCTCACGGTCACCGTGCTGGCCCCGCTGCCCACCGACATCGCCGCCCAGCGGTTCGTCACCTCACCCGGCGAGACGGTCCTCGGCTTCACCGATCCCGGCGAGGTCCCGCGCACGCTCCCCCTCACCCACGGGGAGGAGCGGCGCGACGTCCCGCCCGTCGTGTGGCGGACCGGCATCCGCTCCACCGAGCCGCATCTGCTGGCCGTGGGCCAGCCCGGCAGCGGCACCTCCACCCTCGTCCGCTCGATCGCCCTCCAGGCGCTCCAGTACGGCGACGTACTGATCGTCGAGGGCGGCAGCACCGGCGAGTACGCCTGTCTCACCGGCCGCGAGGGCGTCCTCGCGGTCGAGTGCGGCGCGTCCGGGGCGCTGGCCGCCCTGGAGTGGGCGGCGCACGAGACCGAACGCCGGCTCATCGAGCTGAACCGCGCCCGTCAGGCCGGACAGCCGCCGCCCGAGGACACCCGGCGTCCGCTGTGGATCCTGCTGGACCGCCCCGGAGCGCTCGGTCATGTCCCCGCCGAAGGGCGGCCGGACCCGCTGTCCCTGCTCCAGCTGCCGCTGCGGCACGGCCGCGCCGCCCAGGTGACCGTGGTGGTGGCCGAACAGTTCGACCATCTCGACCTGCTCGGCGACGCCGTACGACAGCACACGCGCGCGCGTGTCGTGCTCGGACCGGCCACCGCCGAGCAGCTCCGGTCGGTGCTGGGAGCTCCGCCGCACACCACGCCCGTCCCCCAGGTGCCGCCCGGCCGCGGCTACGCCCGTCTGGGCACCGGCCCGGTGCTCAGGCTCCAGGTGCCCGCCACGCCCGACCCCTACGACGACGCCACCAGCGACGCCCACCGCCAGGCCGTCATCGACCTGCTGCCGCCCCGCCCGCAGGACGCGGACGCCGTACCGGAGCAGGGGCCCGCGGAGGCTCTGCCGGAGCAGATGCCCGCGGAGGCTCTGCCGGAGCAGGTGGACGGGCAGCCGGAACCGGTGGACGTCCCGCCGGAGCGGGCGGACGCGCGGCCGGGACCGGCGGACGCCCCGCCGGAACCGATGGCGGTCCCGGTGACGCCGGCCGGGAAGATCCCCGTGCTGCCCGTCGAGAAGGTCCCCGTGGAGAGCGTGCCCGTGGCCATGGTCTCCCTGGCCGGCGCCTCGGCCGACAACACTCCCTTCGAGAAGGTGCCCGTCACGAAGGTGCCGGTCGAGAAGGTGCCGATCGGCGAGGCGGCCGTCAACAAGGTGCCGACGGAGGCCATGGCCGCGGAGAGCTGAGCCGACGCCGCACAGCCGAGAGCCGGGACGGGTCCCCCCGCCCCGGCTCTCCTGTCGTTCCGGGCCTCAGGCCACGAAGGTCCTGGGCGCCTCGGCGCCCGCAGTCGCCCCGCTCTCCACCAGCCGGGCCGCCGCGGCCAGCCGTACCGCCGCCTCCTCCGCGACGGCTCCGCCGACGGTGAACGGCAGCCGCACATAGCCCTCGAACGCGCCGTCGACCCCGAACCGCGGCCCCGACGGCACCCGTACGCCGACCCGCTCCCCCGCCTCGGCGAGCCGCGACCCCGACAGGCCACCGGCGCGCACCCAGAGGGTCAGACCGCCCTGCGGCACCTCGAACTCCCAGTCCGGCAGCTCCCGCCGGACCGCCGTGACCAGCGCGTCCCGGTTCTCCCTGGCCTGGGCGCGGCGCACCTCGACGGCGGACTCCCAGCCGCCGGTGCTGAACAGCCAGTTCACGGCGAGCTGCTCCAGCACGGGCGTGCCCAGGTCGGCGTAGGCGCGGGCGGCGACCAGGCTGCGGATGACGTCCGGGGCGGCGCGCACCCAGCCGATGCGCATACCGGCCCAGAAGGCCTTGCTGGCCGAGCCGACGGTGATCACGGTCGACCCGGCGGGGTCGAAGCTGCACACGGGACGCGGCATGGCCGCGGCGATCTCCTCGTCCAGCCACAGCTCGGTCATCGTCTCGTCGGCGACCAGCACGGTCCCCGCCGAGCGGGCGGCCTCCACCAGCTGACGGCGCTGGTCCTCGTCGGCCAGGGCACCGGTCGGGTTGTGGAAGTCGGCGACGACGTACGCGATGCGCGGCGCGGCCTCGCGCAGTACCTGGCGCCAGCGGTCCATGTCCCAGCCGGTCAGCCCCTCGGCCATCGCGACGGGCACCAGGCGGGCCCCGGCCTCCCGCATGAGCTGGAGGATGTTGGCGTAGGAGGGCGACTCGACCGCGATGCGCTCGCCGCGGCCGCCGAAGAGATGGCAGATGGCGTCGATGGCGCCCATCGCGCCGGTCGTCACCATGATCTGCTCGGGCATGGTCGGGATGCCGCACGCGCTGTACCGCTCGGCGATCATCGCGCGCAGCGCGGGCAGCCCGGCGGGGTAGTCGCCGTGCGTGTGGGCGTACGGCGGCAGCTCCTCCAGAGCGCCCTGGACGGCGCGGGTGAGCCAGGGCTCGGGGGCGGGCAGGGCGGCGCAGCCGAGGTCGATCACCGAGCCGAGCGCCTCGGGCGGCAGCGGCTCCAGGCCCCGCGCGGGCAGCGGATTCCCGGCGGGCACGGCGGTCCAGCTGCCCGCGCCGCGCCGGGACTCCAGGAAGCCCTCGGCGCGCAGCGCCTCGTAGGCGCCCGCGACGGTGGTGCGGCTGACGGACAGCGAGAGGGCCAGTTCCCGTTCGGCGGGCAGCCGGGCGGCCACCGGGACGCGGCCCTCCAGCACCAGCAGCCGGATGCCGTCGGCGAGGGCGCGGTAGGCGGGCGGGCGGCGGGTGCCGGGGCCCGCGGGGCGCTCCTGCTGCGACTTGAGGAGCCGGGCGAGCTGGGCCGCCCCGACGGCGGAGGTCCACTGGGCCATGCTTTTCAGTCCACCTTCCCGGAATTGGCCATGGATGGCACTGGTTCCCAAGCCACAGAGTGTCATGCGCCAGGCCACTTCCACCACCAGGGGGACATCTTGCACACGAAAGGCGCCACTCGGAGCGGGCTCGTCCGCCGCCTGATCCAGCTCTACACCGGCCTCGCCCTGTACGGCGCCAGCTCCGCCCTCCTGGTGGAGTCGGGCCTGGGGCTGGAGCCGTGGAACGTCCTGCACCAGGGCCTGGCCGAGCTGACCGGCCTGACGATCGGCGTGGTGTCGATCGTGGTGGGCGCGGCGGTGCTGCTGCTGTGGATCCCGCTGCGCCAGCGGCCGGGACTCGGCACGGTCTCCAACGTTTTCGTGGTGGGCATCGCCATGGACGCCACCCTCGCGGCCCTCCCCGAGGTCCACGGGCTGACCGTCCGGGTGCCCCTGATGCTGGCCGGTGTCCTGCTCAACGGTGTCGCCACCGGCCTGTACATCGCCGCCCGCTTCGGCCCCGGCCCGCGCGACGGGCTGATGACCGGACTGCACCGGCGCACGGGCCGCTCGATCCGGCTGATGCGCACCGCGATCGAGGTCGCAGTCGTGGTGTCCGGCTTCGCGCTGGGCGGCACCATCGGCGTCGGCACGCTGCTGTACGCGCTGTCCATCGGCCCGCTGGCCCAGTTCTTCCTGCGTGTCTTCGCCGTTCCCCCGGCATCGGACGGCAGCACGGTCGTTGCCACCGGTCAACCCCGAGGAGCCATACTGCGTCCGTGACCAGCACCCGTATACGCCACCCGTACCTCGACCACCCCGGCCCCATACCCTTCGCCCACCGGGGCGGGGCGGCCGACGGCCTGGAGAACACCACGCTCCAGTTCCGGCGCGCGGTCGAGCTGGGCTACCGGTACATCGAGACGGACGTCCACGCCACGCGGGACGGCAGCATCGTGGCCTTCCACGACTCGACGCTGGACCGGGTGACCGACGGAGCGGGGCGGATCGGGGACCTGACGCTGGCCGAGGTCAGGCGGGCGCGGGTGGCGGGGCAGGAGCCGGTGCCGCTGTTCGAGGAGCTCCTGAAGGAGTTCCCGCAGGTGCGCTGGAACGTCGACCTCAAGGCGGAGCCGGCGCTGCGCCCCTTCCTGGAGCTGATCGATCGCACCGACGCCTGGGACCGGATCTGTGTCGGGTCCTTCTCCGAGGCGCGGGTGGTGCGTGCCCAGCGGCTGGCCGGACCGCGCCTGGCCACCTCGTTCGGCACGCGCGGGGTGCTGAACCTGCGGCTGCGCTCCTGGGGCGTGCCCGTGGGGCTGCGCGCCTCGGCGGTCGCGGCGCAGGTTCCTGAGTCCCAGTCGGGCGTCAAGGTGGTCGACCACCGCTTCGTCCGCGCGGCCCACGCACGCGGCCTCCAGGTGCATGTGTGGACGATCAACGAACCCGAGCGGATGCACAGGCTCCTGGACCTCGGTGTCGATGGCATCATGACCGATCACATCGACACACTGCGCAAGGTCATGGAGGACCGGGGCGTCTGGGTCTGACGCCCCGGACGGCGCCCGCGCGCGGCGTGAGTACCTGGAAGTGAGGGCGCGCGTGGGGACCGACACCGTGGGGACGGCGGCCGTCGACGAGGCCGCGGACCGGCGGCGCGAACAGCGCGGCTGGTACTTCTACGACTGGGCGTGCTCGGTCTACTCGACCAGTGTGCTCACCGTGTTCCTCGGCCCCTATCTGACCTCGGTGGCCGAGAACGCGGCGGGCGCCGACGGGTTCGTGCATCCGCTCGGCATCCCGGTGCGCGCAGGAGCGTTCTTCCCCTACGCCGTGTCCCTCTCGGTGATCGTCTCCGTGCTGGCGATGCCGCTGGTGGGCGCCGCCGCGGACCGCACCGGCCGCAAGAAGCCGCTGCTGGGGGTGGCCGCGTACATCGGGGCCGGGGCGACGGCCGGGATGTTCTTCCTGGACGGCGACCGCTATCTGCTCGGCGGCGCCCTGCTGATCGTCGCGAACGCCGCGCAGTCCGTCGCGATGATGCTCTACAACTCCTATCTGCCGCAGATCGCCACCCCCGAGGAGCGGGACAGGGTCTCCTCGCGGGGCTGGGCGTTCGGCTACGCGGCCGGCGCCCTGGTGCTGGTCGCCGATCTCGTCCTCTATCTCGCCCACGACAGCTTCGGCCTGTCCGAGGGCATGGCGGTGCGGATCTGTCTGGCCTCGGCCGGCCTGTGGTGGGGCGCCTTCGCGCTGATCCCGCTGCGCCGGCTGCGCGACCGCCGCACCCCGGCGCGCGAGGCGACCGCCCCGGGTCTGAGGCAGCTGGCCGCCACGGTCCGCGACATGCGCCGCCATCCGCTGACGCTGGGCTTCCTGCTGGCCTATCTGGTCTACAACGACGGTATCCAGACGGTGATCTCCCAGGCCTCGGTCTACGGCTCGGAGGAGCTGGGGCTGGAGCAGTCGACGCTCATCACGGCGGTGCTGCTCGTCCAGGTGCTCGCGGTGGCGGGCGCGCTGGGACTGGGCCGACTGGCTCGTGTCTACGGGGCCAAGCGGACGATCCTCGGGTCGCTGGTCGCCTGGACGGTCACCCTGGCCGCGGGCTACTTCCTGCCCGCCGGGCAGCCGGTGTGGTTCTTCGTGCTGGCGGCCGGGATCGGGCTGGTGCTGGGCGGCAGCCAGGCGCTGTCCCGCTCGCTGTTCTCCCACCTGGTCCCGCCCGGCAAGGAGGCCGAGTACTTCTCGGCCTACGAGCTGAGCGACCGCGGGATGAGCTGGCTGGGACCGCTGCTGTTCGGGCTGACGTTCCAGCTGACAGGCAGTTATCGGGACGCGATCATCTCGCTCGTGGCCTTCTTCGTCCTGGGATTCGTCCTGCTCGCGCGGGTTCCGGTGCGGCGGGCGATCGGCGACGCGGGCAATCCCGTTCCCGAGAAGATTTAGCACTCAGGGCGAAAGGGCGGTAGTGTACGCCTTTGGCCTGCCAGGCGTACCGTTACTGCGCGTCAAAGATTCAGAAACGCCGGGTGACATCTCCTAGCAGAGGTGACAAACCGGGCGCCGGTGGGTACTGCACTGGTTGACAAGGCTGCGGCTACGACGGCGACGCACGACCCGGAACGGAAGCGGGACGGGAATCTTTACCGCCGACCGGACGTTGACCGGATGACGACGACAGCGACACCTGTCCTGTGGGCGACAAGCCCGGGAGGCACGATTCATGAGTGAGCGAGCTCTTCGCGGCACGCGCCTCGTGGTGACCAGCTACGAGACGGACCGCGGCATCGACCTGGCCCCGCGCCAGGCCGTGGAGTACGCATGCGAGAAGGGGCACCGGTTCGAGATGCCCTTCTCGGTCGAGGCGGAGATCCCGCCGGAGTGGGAGTGCAAGGTCTGCGGGGCCCCCGCACTCCTCGTGGATGGCGACGGCCCTGAAGAGAAGAAGGCCAAGCCCGCGCGTACGCACTGGGACATGCTGATGGAGCGGCGCACCCGTGAGGAACTCGAAGAGGTCCTCGAGGAGCGCCTGGCGGTTCTCCGTTCCGGGGCGATGAACATCGCCGTTCACCCCCGGGACAGCCGCAAGTCCGCATAGGTCCCGGCGGACCAGGCTGCGGCAGCGCATGCCGACAATGACCGCGGGCGCCGTACGTTTCGACGTACGGCGCCCGCGGTCTGCGCATGCCCGAACCGGACACCGTATGTCCGGAGTGCGAAGTCTCGGCGAACATGACGAAGGCCCCCCGGTGACCGGGGGGCCTTCGTCATGTTCGGTGCCTCAGCGCGTCAGTGGCGGGCGCGGTTCCTGCGGGGTGTCTCCGCTCGGCTGGTCTCGGATGACCTCGCCCTGGACGACCTTGCCGTCGGGGCGGTGCATACGGGCCTGCTGGAAGGCGTCCCCGAGACTGCCCGCGCCGGCCGTACGCAGCTTGCGCTCGAAGGTGCGTTCCGCGGAACGGCCGACGGCCTTCTGCACCACCGGGATCAGCAGGAGCAGGCCGAACACGTCGGAGATCAGACCCGGCAGCATCAGCAGCAGGCCGCCCAGCATCATCCAGCCGTTGCCACCGCCGTCCGTGGGGGTGCCGCCGCGCTGCACCGCCTCGTTGAGATTCTGGAACGCCCGGCGGCCGGCCCGCTTGACGACCGCCGCGCCGAGCAGGAACCCGGCGAGCAGCAGCAGGAACACGGTGAACCCGCCGGCCGCGTCCGCGACCACGGTGAGCAGCCAGATCTCCAGGACCAGCCATACGGCGATGCCCAGCGGCAGGAACCTGCGCAGCCGGGACCGGCGGGGCCTCGCCGGCTGGGTCGGGGTCGGGGCACCTGTTGTCATGCGTCCAGTGTGCCTCTACGCGGCTCAGGCCGGGATAAGCCCGGCCCGAGGGGTTGTCGACGCCGGCGGGATCCCGACGGCGGCCGCTACGGCCGTCGCTTGTGCACGACCTTGCCGACCCGCTCCCCCACGCCCCAGGTCGTCACCCGCCACAGCGCCTCGACCAGGATGTCCCGGCTCATCTTGGAGTCGCCGAGCTCGCGCTCCACGAAGGTGATGGGCACCTCGACGACGTGGTAGCCCGCCTTGACCGTGCGGCGGGCCAGGTCGACCTGGAAGCAGTAGCCCTGCGAGGCGACCTCCTCCAGGCCGAGCCCTTCGAGGGTCTCGCGGCGGAAGGCGCGGTAGCCGCCGGTCACGTCCCGGATCGGGACGTCCAGCAGGACACGGGAGTAGAGGCTGCCGCCCCGGGAGATGAACTCACGGGTCCGCGGCCAGTTCACCACGCGCCCGCCGGGCACCCAGCGCGACCCGAGGACCAGGTCCGCGCCCTTGAGGGCGGTCAGCAGCCGGGGCAGTTCCTCGGGCTGGTGGGAGCCGTCGGCGTCCATCTCGATCAGCACGCCGTAGTCCCGCTCGAGACCCCAGCGGAAGCCCGCGAGGTAGGCGGCGCCGAGGCCCTCCTTGCCCTTGCGGTGCAGGACGTGGACCTGTTCGTCGCCCGCGGCCAGTTCGTCGGCCAGCTTGCCGGTGCCGTCGGGGCTGTTGTCGTCGGCCACGAGGACGTGCGCCGCCGGTACCGCGGCCCGCACCCGCCCCACGATCGACTTGATGTTCTCCGCCTCGTTGTAGGTCGGAATGATCACCAAGGCCGTACCGAGCGGGCCGAAACGCCTGCCCTGGAGCTGTCCCGCCCCGGTCGCGTCGCCGTCGTTCACTGCTGCCCCTTCGTGTCCATGCGCAGGCGTCCACCATAGTGGCCGCGTCCTGCGATGACGTGACTGGCGTTCGTATGCTCGTGGCGATGTCACAAGAGCGGCCGGGGCGGCAGGGCAGCGGAGGGGGCCCGGGCGGCCTTCGGGCGGGCCTGGGACCCGGCGGGGCAGCGGATGGGGGCCCGGCGCCCTTCGGGCCGGCCTGGGACCCGCTGGCTGCGGATCGACCGAGAGCCGTTGTCTACTGAGCGTCCGGGCCCCACCCGGGTCACACCTCCCGACCGGCCGGAACGTTCTCTCGCCGCTGCGCGGGCGCTGGGCCTGGCTCCCGGTGGCGGTGCCGTGCGGTGCACCGTCCCGACCCAGCGGCGGGGCGGCGAGTGTGCGAACGTGCCCCGGTCGGGGGTCCTGTGGTGGACTCGCAGAACCTACCCGCCCCGGGCCGCGGCCTGTCAACAGCCCTTTGACCTGCGCATCCACGCCGGGCGCGGCAGGCAGCGGGGAGGACGCGCAGGTGGGGCGGCGGGCGGCGGGCAGGGTCCGCGGACCGCCCGCCGCCGCAGATCACTCGCCCGGCCGTACGTAGACGGTCCGCCCGCCGACGACCGTGCTCAGGCAGACCGGCAGCTCACGGCCGGGGGTCAGGTCGGGCAGGCCGGGCGTGCCGGAGCGGGGGTCGGTGGACCAGCGGGCGACCCGGTCGTCGGGGGCCTGCACCACCAGTTCGCCGGTGCGCCACACGGCGTAGTCCGCGGTGGCGCCCGGCACCAGGACGCCCGCGTCGTCCCGGCCGATCGCCCGCCAGCCGCCGCGCGTGTGGGCGGTGAAGGCGGCGCGCACGGAGACACGATGCTCGGGCGTGCGGTGGAAGGCGGCGGCACGGACCGTGCCCCACGGGTCGAGCGGGGTGACCGGGCTGTCGGAGCCCAGGGCGAGCGGGACACCGGCCCGCAGCAGGGCGGCGTACGGGTTCAGGGTGCGGGCGCGCTCGACGCCCAGCCGCCGCGCGTACATGCCGTCCTCGCCACCCCACAGCGCGTCGAAGGCGGGCTGCACGGACGCGGTCAGGCCCAGCTCGGCGAAGGCCGCGATGTCCTCGGGGGTGAGCATCTCGGCGTGCTCGACGCGGTGCCGGGCGGCCCGGACACGGTCGAGCCCCACCTTCTCGGCGGCGGCGCGCACGCCCTCCACGACGGCACCGACCGCGGCGTCGCCGATGGCGTGGAAGCCCGCCTGGAGCCCGGCCTCGGTACAGGCGACCACATGGGCGGCCACGTCCGCCGCGTCGAGGTAGGCGGTCCCGGTGTGACCCGCGTCGGCGTACGGCTGGTGCAGACAGGCCGTGTGGGAGCCGAGGGCGCCGTCCACGAACAGGTCGCCCGCGGCCCCGGCCGCGCCCAGCTCGCGCGCCCTGGTGACGTCCCTCTCCGCCCAGTAGCCGACGACCCGCGGCCCGGGCTGTTCACCGGCCAGCCGCAGCAGGCCGGTGAAGTCGTCCTCGGAGGAGATCTCCGGGCCGCCGCACTCGTGGACGGAGCCGATGCCGAGGGAGGCCGCGTGCGCGAGGGCCGCCCGCTGGGCCTCGGCCCGCTGCACCCCGGTGACCGAGGACAGCGCGGTGGCCCGTACGGCGTGATGGGCGTCGGCGGTGAGGGGGCCGTCCGGGCGGTCGGCGCCGGGGGTCATGTCGAGCAGCGCGGTGGTGACGACCGCCGAGTGGACGTCGATCCGGGAGAGGTACAGAGGGCGTCCCCCGGTGGCCTCGTCCAGTTCAGCGCGTGTCGGGGGGCGGCCGCCGGGCCAGCGGGCGGCGTCCCAGCCGTGGCCCAGCAGGACCCGGTCGCCGGGACGCGCGGCGGCGAACTCCCGCACCAGCCCGAGGGCGGCCTCCAGGGAAGGGGCCCCGGACAGGTCGAGTCCGGTCAGGGCGAGGCCGGTGGCCGTGGTGTGCACATGGGCGTCGGTGAACGCGGGGGTGACCAGCGCCCCGTCCAGGTCGACCACCTCGTCGACGCCGTCGGCGAAGGCGTCGGCCGCGCCCTCCGAGCCGACCCACGCGACCTGGCCGCGCTCGACGACCATGGCGGTGGCGAAGGGGTCGGCGGGGCTGTGGACCTCTCCGCGGCGGAGCAGGACGGTCTTCGGCGGGGCGGTGCGCTCACTCATGGGGAACAGTCTCGCGCCTCGGACGGACCGCCCCGCACGCAGGGCGCCGGACACGCCTCACGTTCGCAGGACCGGGCAGGGCCGGGGACCGCCGTACGCAGGAGCCGGGGGCGGGAGCAGCGGGCCGGGAGCGGGGGCCGGGGTGCGTCCGCGACCTCCGTACGCCCGTAGGACCCGTCGTCAGATCCGCGGGGGTCGCGCCTCGTACGGCGTGGACAGCACGACCGTCGTGCGCGTCGAGACCCCGGCCAGCGAACGGACGCGGGCCAGCAGGCCCTCCAGTTCGTGGGGCGTGGCGACACGGACCTTGATGATGTAGTTCTCGTCGCCCGCGACGCTGTGGCACGCCTCGATCTCGGGCACGCCGACGAGCCGGTCGGCGATGTCGTCGGGGGCGCTGGGGTCGAAGGGTTTGACCGAGATGAAGGCGGTCATGGGCAGCCCGACGGCCTCGGGGTCCACCACGGCCGCGTAACCGCGGATGACACCACGCTGCTCCAGCCGGCGCACCCGCTGGTGCACGGCCGACGTGGACAGGCCCGTGGCCTTGCCGAGGTCTGTGTAGCTCATCCGCCCGTCCTTGACGAGCAGCTGCACGATCTGACGGTCCAGCTCCTCCATGGCGCAAGAACCTACAGTGCGCTTGATCTCCTCGGATACCTCGACAGCCGTGGTCATGCCCGGTTCGTGATCTGACAGAGGCTCGGCAGAGCCCGGCCGGAGCGGACAGGGGGCGGATCCGGAGCGGATCGGGGGCCCCGACACGCCGTTTTCCTGCACTTTCGAACGCCGTGTGACGAACACCACAAGCCCGGGGTGACGTCCGTGATGCTCTCGTGGTTACCCCCGATGCCGGACGGGAAGTGCTTGCTGTGGTCGAGGCCGCAGTGCCTTCACGGCCCAGCCCGAGGGGGAGAACCCATGCAGAGTCTTAAGCGTCCTGGTCGTACCGCGCCCAAGCGGCAGCAGCCGGTCGTCGAGCCCACTCCGGAGGGCGTCGAATCCGACGCCTTCGGCGATGACTTCGACGACACGTACGACACCTTCGAGATGTTCCGGGTGATCTGCCCGGACTGCGCGCAGCCCATCGCGCTCCTGGCGGACGAGGAGTCCCTGCCGGAGCACGCGCTGTGCGCGTCGCCGTGGAACCCGTTCGGGCTCACGGTGTGCCCGGGAACCGGCCGCGGCGCCACCGAGGCCCGCCCGGCCGACGAGACCTTCGAGCCGCAGGAGCAGGACACCGCGCTGCTGCTGACGCTCCCGCAGGGACTCGACTGGCGGATGCAGCCCTTCTCGCACGTCGGCGGACCGGGCTCGCGCCCGATGCGGGTCCCCTCGATGCGACGCCAGGCCGCCTGAGCCGCGTTCTTCGCGTTCTTCGCGTTCTTCGCGTCCAGCACCGGTAACTGCCCCGCACCACGGCTCGCAGACCGCCGTGGTGCGGGTTCGGTGTGTCCGCAGCCGGGCGAGGGTGACCAAAGCCGGCTGTGCCCGCGGCCAGGTGAGGGTGGCCGAGCTCAGGGGCAGGTGTGCCGATTCCTCAACTACCCATGCGCAGACGGCGTGTTGGGGCGTTGCGCGGCGGCTCGGCGGCTCCGGCGGCGAGCGGGGGCGAGCAGATCAGCCCGGGGAACGACCGCACGCGTGTGCGCCCGCGGCTCGCGGATGTGTCACTCGTGAAGGCGCGGCCGGGCATGCCGACCGTGACCCCTGGCCCTCCCGCGGCGTTGGACCGGTATGACCCCCACCCGTACCGCCACCGGGCGTCAGCTCCGATCCTTCGTGCCGGCCTTGGCAGAATCGGTTCCGCTTCCGCCGCCGATGGCCGCGCCGCCGCCGCCCGCGGATCCGCCCATCTACCGCGATCTGATGCGCGCCTGGGCCAGCCGTGGCCGCACACTGCCGGGGCGCCACGACCCCGAGTGGGTGCGGCTCGCGGCGCCCGTGGTGCGGCCCGGTCAGTTCAGCGGGTCTCCGGACCCGCGAGGTGACGGGCGATGACCACTCGCTGGATCTGGTTGGTGCCCTCGACGATCTGAAGCACCTTCGCCTCGCGCATGAACCGCTCGGCCGGGAAGTCGGCGGTGAAGCCGTAGCCGCCGAGCACCTGGACGGCGTCGGTGGTGACCTTCATGGCGGTGTCCGTGCAGTGCAGCTTGGCCATGGCCGCCTGCTTGGCGAAGGGCAGCCCCGCGTCGCGCAGCCGTGCCGCCGACAGGTACAGCGCGCGGCCGGCCTCGATCTGGGTGGCCATGTCGGCGAGCATGAACCGCAGGCCCTGGAAGTCGGCGATCGGGCGGCCGAACTGGCGGCGCTCCTTCGCGTACGCCACGGCCTCGTCGAGGGCGGCCTGGGCGACACCGATGGCGCAGGCGGCGATGCCGAGGCGCCCGGAGTCGAGCGCCGACAGGGCGATGGAGAAGCCCTGGCCCTCCTCGCCGATGCGGCGGCTGTCGGGGACGCGGACGCCGTCGAGGTGGACCTGGGCGGTGGGCGAGCCCTTCATGCCCATCTTCTTCTCCGGCGCGGCCGCGCTCAGCCCCTCGGCGTCGCCGGGCACCAGGAACGCGGTGATGCCACGCGCTCCGTCCTCGCCGGTGCGGGCCATCACGGTGTAGAAGTCGGCGATGCCGCCGTGGGTGATCCACGCCTTGGTGCCGCTGATCACCCAGTCGTCGCCGTCGCGCACGGCCTTGGTGCGCAGCGAGGCGGCGTCGGAGCCGGAGGCGGGCTCGGAGAGACAGTAGGCGCCGAGCAGACCGCCGCCGAGCATGGCGGGCAGGTGCTCGGTCTGCTGCTCCTTGGTGCCGTAGGCGGCGAGCCCGTAGGAGGCGAGGGTGTGGACACTGACCCCGAGACCGACCGTGAGCCGGGCCATCGCGAGCTCTTCGAGGACCTGGAGGTAGACCTCGTAGGGCTGCTCGCCGCCGCCGTACTCGGCGTCGTAGGGCAGGCCGAGCAGGCCCGAGCGGGAGAGCAGGGTGAAGGTCTCGCGGGGGAAGATCCCGGCGTCCTCCTCCTCGGCCGCCGCCGGAGCGATCTCGCGCTGCGCGATGTCACGGACGAGCGAGATCAGATCCCGGGCCTCGTCCGTGGGCAGTTGACGATCCACCGGCTGCGGGGCGCGGTCGGGCATGGCGACGCTCTCCTCCCTGTCGGGCACGGGCGGCCCGGCCCGTCGTGTGGGCGGCACCGCCTGGTCTGGCTGGGTGCCGGTCGATGCTCGCAGTTCCGGGTCTCGGAAGGCTGCTGACCAGCGGCTCGGCGCTGTGAGTATGCCCGATCGGCGGCCGCGAGTCACTGGTTAACGAGCGCTTACTTCTGGTAATCCCACAACCGACGGGATTGGTACGCACCATTGACGCAGTGGTCTAGTCCTCCTACGGTGTCGGATCACCGGCATTTATCGCGTCCATGCCAATAGGGCAGCCCTGCCCATGGGCGGCCGTGCCGGCGCATGTCCCCCTCTCCCCCACGAGGAGACACCGATGCGAACTCCCCTGCGTACCCTTGTCGCCGCGCTCTGTAGCGGCGTGCTCGGCGCCGGACTGCTGGCCGGCGCGGGCACCGCCACCGCGACGACGACCGCCCCCGCGGCCGAGACCGCCGCCGGCTCGAAGGTCGTCGGCTACTTCACCGAATGGGGCACCTATGACCGCAAGTACTTCGTCAAGAACATCGAGACCTCCGGCTCCGGCTCCCGGCTGACCCACATCAACTACGCCTTCGGCAACGTCACCGGCGGCAAGTGCGTGATGGGCGACGGCTACGCCGCCACCGACCGCGCCTACACCGCCGCCGAGTCGGTGGACGGCGTGGCCGACACCTGGGACCAGCCGCTGCGCGGCAACTTCAACCAGCTGCGCAAGCTCAAGAAGAAGCACCCCGGCCTCAAGGTCCTCTGGTCCTTCGGCGGCTGGAACTGGTCCAGCGGCTTCGGCGAGGCGGCCCGCAACCCGGCGGCCTTCGCCCAGTCCTGCTACGACCTGGTCGAGAACTCCAAGTGGCGGGACGTCTTCGACGGCATCGACATCGACTGGGAGTACCCCAACGCCTGCGGCGCGAGCTGCGACACCAGCGGCCGGGCGGCCTTCAAAAACCTGATGCAGGCGGTGCGCGCCAAGTTCGGCTCCGGCAACCTGGTCACCGCCGCGATCACCGCCGACGCGACCGCCGGCGGCAGGATCGACGCCGCCGACTACGCGGGCGCCGCGCAGTACGTCAACTGGTACAACCCGATGACGTACGACTACTTCGGCGCCTGGGACGCCGCGGGCCCCACCGCCCCGCACTCGCCGCTGAACTCCTACAGCGGCATCCCGAAGGCCAACCTGTACACCTCGGCGACCATCGCCAAGCTCAGGGGCCTCGGCATCCCGGCCTCCAAACTGCTGCTCGGCATCGGCTTCTACGGCCGCGGCTGGACCGGAGTGACCAAGGCGGCGCCGGGCGGCACGGCGACAGGTCCGGCGGCGGGCACGTACGAGCAGGGCATCGAGGACTACAAGGTCCTCAAGACCAAGTGCCCGGTGACCGGCACGGTCGGCGGCACCGCGTACGCCAAGTGCGGCAGCAACTGGTGGAGTTACGACACCCCGGCGACCATCGCGGGGAAGATGGCCTACAAGAACGGCCAGGGCCTCGGCGGCACCTTCTTCTGGGAGCTGAGCGGGGACACCGCGAACGGTGAGCTGATCCGCGCGATCAACTGACCCGGTTCCGGCGCGGGGTGGGGCGGGAGCGACGCTCCCGCCCCGCTCACACGGGCCGCCGGGCGGGCTCGGGGGCCGGGTGGGCCGGGTCGAGTTCCTCGATGGCTCGCAGAGTGCCGCCGAGCATCTTCACCAGCAGTTCGCGCATGTCGTCGCGGGACAGTCCGGGCCGGTCGATCCAGTCCAGCGTGGCGCCCTCGACACCGCAGACCCAGCCCAGCAGCCCCATCCGGGCCACGGACCCGATCTCCCGGCGGCCGTACGCCCCTTCGGCGATGGTCGACACGATCGCCTCGCGCACCCCGTCCCGGATGGCGTGCACCTCGGCGTCGAAGCCGACGCCGCCGCTGACGATGGTGCGGTAGGCGGCGTGGTGGTGCTCGGCGTAGCGCAGATAGCCCTCGATGGTCCGCTGCACCCGGTCCACCGCGGGCAGTTCGAGCCCGCTCGCGGCGAAGCCGACCAGGTCGGCGACCGAGTCCTCGACGATGGCCAGGTAGTAGCCGCGCTTGGACTGGAAGTAGTAGTAGATCAGGCCCTTGGCGACATGGGCCTGGCGGGCGATGTCGTCCATGGAGAGCGCGTCGTAGGACGTGTCGGCGAACAGTTTGCGCCCGATGGCGATGAGTTCGGCGCGGCGCGCCAGCGAGCGGTCGGTGCCGCGGACCCTCGGGCGGGCGGCGTCACGCTGGTGACTGATGTCCAATTTCGAACCTGAAATCCAACGGGCGGCGGGACCCCCGCAGTATGTCAGGTCATGGGTGGTTCAGGTCACAGAGGTCCGAGTGCCGGTCACAGCGGCCGGAGTTGGGTCCCGGGGGCTCCCGCAACGGGTGACAAAGCGCCTCGATCCGGGGCAGGAGGACCTACTCCGGCTGAGAGGTTCTCTATCCGGCGGAACGGACAGCGGTGACCGGGTGGAACGAGCCAGGGCGGGCGGAGCACCGCTCTCGCAGCCTGCGCGGGCCGCACCGGGGGCGGGCGGAATCGCGTCAGAGCAGACCGAGCCGGGTCACCAGCATCGCGACGACCACGACGAGGATCCAGCCCATGACGTGCTCGGCGATCTTCGGGCCGTCGTCCTCCGTGGGCCCGCCCGTGGTCACCCGGGCGGAGGCGGCTGCGTTCGTGGTCATGCTGTCCACCTTGCCACCAGAGGCGGCTTTTGCGGCCGAGAGCTTGCTCACAGCCGGGCGGGCCGTCCCCGGCGAGGGGCGGCCCGCCCGGCCGCGTTCAGCGCACCCCCACCGCCGCCAGCGCCCGGCGCTGGCGCGGGGTCGGGTGGGCCGGGAAGTAGAGGTAGCAGACCCCGCCGGTGCCGGAGGCGACCTTGCCGGAGGCGTTGTACCGCTTGGTGCGGAGCCAGATGTTCTCCCACTCGCGGCGCAGGTAGATCCGGCGCACCGCCTCGTTGCTCGGCGAGGCCGGGTCGTTGGCGATCACATCGCCTTCGGCGGTGAAGCCGATCACCGTCATCAGATGTCCGGAGGTGCCGTACCCGGCGCCGGTCAGCTCGTCCGCGCGGAAGGACTGGGACGTTATGGCCGGGATGCCGGCCTCGATCAGCGTCTCCAGGTCGGCCAGCGAATGCAGCCGGGTGACCACACCCTGAAGGCCCCGGAAGGTGGCGGCGTAGGCGGCGTTGAACGGCCAGTTGCCGCAGCCCGCGTACTGGTAGTCGTAGGTGTACCGCGCCGCGTGGCACACCTGCGGGTCGGCGAAGGCCGGGTCGACCCAGGACAGCTGCTCCTCGCCGAGCCGGGCGCCCCAGTACTCGACGATCATCTGCGAGGAGGTCGGGCTGCACCAGGCCTCGCCGCCGTTGTCGTACTCGGGGTACTGGCCCTTGTGGATCTCCTGCGAGTAGCGCGGGACGCCGAGTTCCCTGGTCAGGCCGGGGGTGGAGGCGGGCACGGTGAAGCGGTCGGGGACGTCGGAGCCCATCGCGCCGAGCCGCCACACGGCCGGGGTGGCCTTGGTGCCGGGACGGCGGTACAGGGTCAGCCGCAGCCGGTAGGAGGCCAGCCGCAGGCCGGTCGAGGCGTCGTCGATCGCGAAGGTGTCGGTCCAGACGCTGCTGCGGCCGTCGCTCTGGTCGTCGACCGAGGTGCGCCGGATGTCCTCGTCACCCGCGGCCCATCGGCCCAGCACGTACCACGGAGTCTGCGTGCCGTCCGAGTAGGTGCCGAGCAGTTCCACCTGGATCCAGGTGCCGGCCGGGGTGTCGGCGTTCCAGGACGCGATGACCTCGGTGGCGGGGACGGACAGCGCGTGGAGCGGCGAGGTCCAGGTCGCGTACTCCCACGCGGCGGTGGTGCCGGTGTGCGGGTCGGTGTACTCGGCGGTGCCGGCCGGGGTGGCGAGCACGAGCGCCGGGCGGGCGCCCGCGACCGCGCGGGTGCCGCGGGCGGTGCCCGAGCGCCAGTCGGTGCAGGTGGTCCAGGCGCGGTTGTCGACGAGGTGGTCGGCGCCCGCCGCCCCCTCGGTGCCGGTGCGGGTCCCGGCCGCGGTGTCGGCCGCCGCCGGGCCCGCGCCGGTGACGACCGCGGCGGCGACGGCAGCGGCCAGAACGCTTCTGCGGGACGGCTGTTCGGCTCTGCTCATGGGTGTGTGACTCCCAGGTGTCCGAGTCGGGGCGGGCCCGATGCATGGCTGCGTCCGCCAACTATGGCCGCAGGCACCCTGCTCCAGCCAGCATCTGGGGGCATGCCGCGGCCACCAATATTGGTTTCGACCACTGGCATGACCTGGACCTCGGCATGGCGGGAGCGGCGGGGATGATGGGCGGGTGAACCCGTCCTCGCTGCCCGAGCTCGCCCGCCGTCTGCGGGCCCTTCCGCCGTCCTGCGGACCCGTCCGGCTGGTCGCCGTCGACGGACACGCCGGTTCCGGTAAGTCGACCTTCGCCGGGCGGCTGGCCGGGGCGCTGGGCGGGGTGCCGGTGCTGCGCCTGGACGACATCGCCACGCACGAGGAGCTGTTCGCCTGGACGGACCGGGTGCTGCGGCAGGTCGTCGAGCCGCTGTCCCGGGCCGAACCGGCCGCGTACCGGCCGTACGACTGGAGCGCGCGGCGCTTCGGTCCGCCGCGGGAGCTGCCGTCGGCCGAGGTGGTGCTGATCGAGGGGGTCGGTGCGGGGCGCCGGGCGCTGCGGCCGTATCTCGCGCGGCTGCTGTGGATGGAGATGCCGCCTCGGGAGGCGTGGGCCCGCGGGCGGGCGCGGGACGGTGCGGAGCAGCGCGTGTTCTGGGACGGCTGGGTCCCGGCGGAGCGGCGGCACTTCGCCGGGGACCCTTCGCGCCCCTTTGCCGATCTCGTGGTGCGGCAGGTGCCGGCGGGATACGAGGTGCTGCCCGGACCCGCTGCCGACGCCGTCATGTGACACTCCGTAAGTGACTGTAGACATGGCGGAACGGTGAAGATCGCGTCACCTGAACTTTGATCGGTGCCCCAACTCCGCTTGACCGTCAGGCCGTACAGGACTTACGTTCTCAATGTGCGCACCGAAAGGGCGCCCCATCGACGCGAAGCCCCCGGTTGTTCCCCCGTGACCGGGGGCTTCGTTCTGCCCTCACACCCCCGGCCGAGCGCTGTGAGGCGCCGCATACTCACCCTCGGTCACCGAATCGGGGGTGCGCCCCCGCCCGCTCCCGGCGCACCGAACGGCCGGTGCCGCACCCTTCGGCGGGCGACACCCACGCAGGTACGATGCCCTCGGAGCGACCTTCGTACGAGGGTCGCGTCGGGCAACTCCGGTCCGCGGCACGGCGGTTCGAGCACGACGGCCGACGGGCGAGCGCCCGCCGGTGAACCAGCGGGGGCACGGCTTGTGGGGGACGTGATGGACTTCGGCATGCAGGGCCCCGAGGCCCCGGCCGACCTCGCCTGGTTGCGAGGTGTCGACGCCTACACCATGGGCGCCTATCCGCAGGCGGAGGAGGAATTCCGCTCCGCGGTACGGCTCGACCCCGGGATGGCGGACGGCTGGCTCGGACTGCACGCGCTGCGGGTCGACACGACGACCGCGCTGCTGCGGATGTTCCGGCACCGCGACCGCTTCGGCGAACAGCGCGCCCGGCACAGGCGCACGCTCAACTCCTGGTACTGGCTGGGCTGGTGGGTGCAGCCGGTGCTGGAGAGTCCGCGCGATCTGCTGCTCGCGCACGCCTCGCACTGGCTGGACGGACGCCATGTGCCCGAGCTGGACCGGGCGCTGGCCGGACTGCCGCCCGTGGACGCCGACCCGCAGGTGCGGTTCCTGCACGCCTGCCGCTCCTATCTGGTCAAGGACTGGGAGCAGCTCGTCCGGCACACCGACTCGCTGATCGACGACCCGCTGCTCGGCATCGAGGCCGGGCTGTTCGGGGGCATGGCCCGGGTGCGGCTGGAGATGTACGGACAGGCCGAGCCGCTGCTGTCGGCCGCGCTGATGCGCTGCCGCAGCGAGCAGCCGCAGCGCAAGGAGCTGCGCTACTGGCTGGCCCGCGCCCACGAGGGCACCGGCCGCTCGGCGGCCGCGCTGCCGCTGTACCGGGCCGTGCACCGCGTCGATCCCGCGTTCATGGACACCTCGGCCCGGCTCGCCGCGATCTCCGAGGGCGACGGCTACGACGAGACCGCCGACCTGGCGGCCATCACCCTGGCCGGGGCCGGGCAGGACAGCGTGGACGGGATGGACGTCCTCGACCCGCTCTTCGGCATGGACGGCCGTGACCTTCGGCTGCCCGAGCCCGATCTGCTGCCGCCGGCCGCGCCGCTGCCCGCCGTGACCGACCCGGCCGTACGCGAGAAGACCGTGGTGCCCTCCGGGCCGCTGCCCGCCGGCCCGACGGACCCCGCGTTACTCGACGAGGCGCTCGCGGAACTTGAGCGCATGGTGGGCCTGGAGCCGGTGAAACGCCAGGTCAAGGCCCTGTCCGCGCAGCTGAACATGGCACGGCTGCGGACCGGTCAGGGGCTGCCGGTCCAGCCGCCCAAGCGGCACTTCGTCTTCTCCGGCCCCTCCGGCACCGGCAAGACCACGGTGGCCCGCATTCTCGGCCGGGTCTTCTACGCCCTCGGCCTGCTGGGCGGCGACCATCTGGTGGAGGCCCAGCGGGCTGACCTCGTCGGCGAGTACCTCGGGCAGACCGCCGTGAAGGCCAACGAGCTGATCGACTCCGCGCTCGGCGGCGTCCTCTTCGTCGACGAGGCCTACTCGCTCTCCAACTCCGGCTACGGCAAGGGCGACGCGTACGGCGACGAGGCCCTCCAGGTGCTGCTGAAGCGAGCCGAGGACAACCGCGACCATCTCGTGGTGATCCTGGCCGGCTACCCCGAGGGCATGGACCGGCTGCTCGCCGCCAACCCCGGGCTGTCCTCACGGTTCACGACCCGGGTCGACTTCCCCTCCTACCGGCCGCTCGAACTCACCGCGATCGGCGAGGTGCTGGCCGCGGAGAACGGCGACGCCTGGGACGACGAGGCGATCGACGAACTGCGGTCCATCGCGGGGCACGTCGTCGACCAGGGGTGGATCGACGAGCTGGGCAACGGCCGTTTCCTGCGGACCCTGTACGAGAAGAGCTGCGCGTACCGGGATCTGCGGCTGTCCGCCTACCCCGGCACCCTGTCCAGGGACGACCTGGCGACGCTACGGCTGCCGGATCTGATGCAGGCCTACGGCGAGGTGCTGTCGGGGCGCGGCCCGCAGGACCCGTCGGCCCTGTAGGGCCGGTACGACCCGCCGTGGGAGATCCGCGGGCCGGTACGGCCCGCCGTCGGAGACCCGGCGCGCCGGACCGTACCGCGTGAGGTGCGGGCGGGCCGTCGACCCGGCCCGCACCCCCGGCGGCGCGGCTACGAGGCCAGCACTCCTTCCGGCTCCCCCGTCGGCCTCGGCTCGGTGACCCGTACCTCCGGGGCCGAGACCGGTGCCGGGGAGGGTGCCGGAGCCCGGTGGGCCGGGTCCCGCACCTCGCCGACGATCAGCTCCAGCACGTCCTCCAGGGCGACCAGGCCCAGCACCCGGCCCGAGGCGTCGGCCACCTGGGCGAGGTGGGTCCCCGCCCGGCGCATGACCGTGAGGGCGTCGTCGAGGGGCAGGTCGGACCGGAGGGTCGTCATATGGCGCCAGACGTGCTGCGGGACGGCTCGGTCGGAGTCCTCCAGGTCGAGGACGTCCTTGACGTGGACGTACCCCATGTAGACCCCGTTGTCCGCGGCGAGGGGGAAGCGGGAGTAGCCCGTCCTCGCCGTGAGCTCCACGATGCGGCCCGGGGTGACCGACGGGCCCACCGTCACCAGGGACTCGCCGCGCAGCAGCACGTCCGTCACCGGGCGGGAGGCCAGCTCCAGGGCGTCCTCCAGGCGTTCCTGCTCCTCCGGGTCGAGCAGACCGGCCTGGCCGGAGTCCTCGACGAGCCGGCCGAGCTGGACGCTGGTGAAGACCGCCTCGACCTCGTCCTTGGGTTCGACCCGGAACAGACGCAGGACGGCCTGGGCGCAGTAGCCCAGGGCATGGGTGACCGGCCCGCAGACCCGGGCGAACGCGACCAGGCCGGGGGCCAGCCAGAGCGCGGCCTTCTCGGGGGCCGCCATGGCGAGGTTCTTCGGGACCATCTCGCCGATGACGAGGTGGAAGAAGACCACGGCGGCGAGCGCGATGACATAGCCGAGCGGGTGGATCACGCCGTGCGGCAGATGCATCCGCTCGAAGAGGGGCTCCAGCAGATGCGCCACGGTCGGCTCGGCGACCGCGCCCAGTGTCAGGGAGCAGATGGTGATGCCGAACTGGGCGGCGGCCATCATCCGCGGCAGCCGCTCCAGGCCGTGCAGCACCTGGCGGGCCCGCGCGGTGCCGAGCGGCTCGATCTGGCTGCGGCGCACCGACACCAGGGCGAACTCGGCGCCGACGAAGAAGCCGTTGGCGAGGACCAGCAGCGCGGCGAACAGCAGTTGCAGGACGCTCATCGGGCGGCCTCCCGGACGGCGGCGGTGCGCACCAGGCGCACCCGCTCGGCCCGGTAGTGACCGACCCGGCGCACGGAGAGCCGCCAGCCGGGCAGCTCGGCCCGGTCACCGGCGGCCGGGATACGGCCGAGCAGATCGGCGACCAGACCGGCGACGGTCTCGTAGGGGCCCTCGGGCACGTCCAGGCCTATCCGCGCCAGGGTGTCGACACGGCAGCTGCCGTCCACGTCCCAGGCGGGCCGGCCGTCCTCCGCCGGGGCGGGGGCGAGCTCGGGGGTGTCCTGGCCGTCGTGCTCGTCGCGGACCTCGCCGACGATCTCCTCGACGATGTCCTCCAGGGTGACCACGCCTGCCGTGCCGCCGTACTCGTCGACGACGACGGCGATGGGCTGCTCGCTGCGCAGCCGGGCCAGCAGCGGCTGCACCGGGAGGGTCTCGGGAACGAGCAGCGCGGGCCGGGCGATCCGGGCGACCGGGGTGCGCAGCCGCTCCTGCACGGGCACCGCCAGGGCGTCCTTCAGATGCGCCATGCCGACGATCTCGTCGATCTTCTCCCGGTAGACGGGGAAGCGCGACAGACCGGTGGCGCGGGTGAGGTTGACGACGTCCTCGGCGGTGGCGGAGGACTGCAGGGCGCTGACCTTCACCCGGGGCGTCATCACATGCTGGGCGGTCAGCTCGGCCAGCGACAGGGTGCGCACGAACAGGTCGGCCGTGTCCTGCTCCAGGGCGCCGGCCTGGGCGGAGTGCTGGGCCAGGGAGACCAGCTCACCGGGGGTGCGGGCGGAGGCCAGCTCCTCGGTGGGCTCGACGCCGAGGGCGCGCACCAGCCGGTTGGCGACCGCGTTGAGCCCGGCGATCACCGGCCGGAACAGCCGGGCGAAGGCGTGCTGCGGGCCGGCGACGAAGCGCGCGACCTGCATCGGGCGGGACACGGCCCAGTTCTTGGGCACCAGTTCGCCGACGACCATCTGGACGGCGGAGGCGAACAGCATGCCGATGATCACGGCCACGCCGGAGACGGCTCCCTCGGGTACGCCGAGCGCGGTGACCGGGCCGTCGAGCAGCTCGGCCAGGGCCGGTTCGGCGAGCATGCCGACGACGAGAGAGGTGATGGTGATGCCGAGCTGGGTGCCGGAGAGCTGGAAGGAGAGTTCCTTCAGCGACTCCACGACCGTACGGGCGCGGCGGTCGCCTTCGGCGGCGGCCTTCTCGGCCTCGGGGCGTTCGACGGTCACCAGACCGAACTCGGCCGCCACGAAGAAGCCGTTGGCCAGGATGAGCAGGAACGCGGCTGCGAGGAGCAGCAGGGGGGTGCTCATGATGCCACCGCCTGCGCAAGGGCACGGACTCCGGTGAAGGGGTGCGTGCTATGTCGACAGGGGGCGGCGCAGGTACTGCAGGACGATCCGTCCATCGCCGGAGAGGGTCACTCCTCGGGTAGCAGGAACCCCTGTGCACCGGGCGGTGCCACAGGGGCGGAGGCGCAGCGAAAACGCCTCCGCCACCAGATTAATCAAGACACGGGCCCGTGCGGCAGGGTGAACGCCCCAGAGTCGGCCCCGGGATCACCCCGCACGTCAGCTCCGGGACGCCTCGGGGTCGTGCCCGGAGCGGGCCTCGACGAGCGCGCGCAGCGTCCGCGCGTCGGCGATGGCCTGCTCCTTCGCGATGCCGGGCTGGATCCCGATGGCGGGCTGGCTGGTGCCGTCGCTGAGGTCGAGGAACACCCAGGGGTCGCCGACGCGCAGGTTCACCTGGACGATCTCGGGCCAGCCCAGTCGGCGGGTGCTGGCGAAGTTGACGACGGTGACGCCGTTCTCGTCGGCGACGACCTTGGGCCGGGCCAGCATCACCACGACGCCGGAGAGCAGGGCGGCCGTGAACACGAAGCTGATCCGCTCACCGGGGCTGAGGCGCTCCAGGAGCAGGGCGACGGCCGAGACGACCACGAAGATCGCGGTGGCGGCCGTGAGCAGCACCGCACGGGTGCGGCCGGGCCGGAAGGTGACGGGGAGGGCGGGAAGTTCCGACATGTCGAGCGCGCCCGTCAGAGCCGGCAGGCGTGGATGGCGGTGGTCAGGATGGCCCGCGCGCCGATGGCGTACAGGTCGTCCATGATCCGCTGCGCCTCCTTGGTCGGCACCATGGCGCGGACGGCGACCCAGCCCTCGTTGTGCAACGGGGACACGGTCGGGCCCTCCAGGCCGGGGGTGATGGCGACGGCCGCTTCCAGGTGCTCGGCGCGGATGTCGTAGTCCATCATCACGTACGTCCGGGCGACCAGGACGCCCTGGAGGCGGCGCAGGAACTGCTGGACCTTGGGGTCGTCGGGGTCGGCGCCGGTGCGCCGGACGACCAGCGCCTCGGACCTCATGATCGGCTCGCCGATGACCTCCAGGCCCGCGTTGCGCAGCGAGGTACCGGTCTCGACGACGTCCGCGATGACCTCGGCCACACCCAGCTCGATGGCCGTCTCGACGGCGCCGTCGAGGTGGACGACCGAGGCGTCGATGCCGCTGTCGGCGAGGTGCTTGGCGACGATGCCCTCGTAGGAGGTGGCGACCGTCATGCCGCCGAGGTCCTCGACGCCCTTGGCGGTGCCGGGCTTGGTGGCGTAGCGGAAGGTGGAGCGGGCGAAGCCGAGCGGGAGGATCTCCTCGGCGTTGGCGCCGGAGTCGATCAGCAGGTCGCGCCCGGTGATGCCGATGTCCAGGCGGCCGGAGGAGACGTAGATCGCGATGTCGCGGGGGCGGAGGTAGAAGAACTCGACCTCGTTCTCCGGGTCGACGATCCGCAGTTCCTTGGACTCCCGGCGCTGCTGGTAGCCGGCCTCATGCAGCATGTCCGCCGCAGGGCCTGAGAGGGAACCCTTGTTGGGGACGGCGATGCGCAGCATGAGGTCGGCTTCCTTTGCGTGATGTCTTGCGGCGGACGGGTGCGGGGTGCTTACAGGTGGGCGTAGACGTCGTCGAGGGAGATGCCGCGGGCGACCATCATCACCTGGACGTGGTACAGCAGCTGGGAGATCTCCTCGGCTGCCGCTTCCTTGCCCTCGTACTCGGCGGCCATCCAGACCTCGGCGGCCTCCTCGACGACCTTCTTGCCGATGGCATGGACGCCCTTGCCCACGAGTTCGGCGGTGCGGGAGGTGGCGGGGTCGCCGGTGGCGGCCTTGTGCTGGAGCTCGGTGAAGAGCTCCTCGAACGTCTTCTTGGACATGGTGGCCCTTACCCTACGCGGTCCCCGGCACTTGTCAGCGCCACGGTTCAGATACTGAACGCAGGGTGGCCGCGGTGGCGACGGCGGCGGTGACCGCCTCGTGCCCCTTGTCCTCGTTGGAGCCGGCCAGACCGGCCCGGTCCAGGGCCTGCTCCTCGGTGTCGCAGGTGAGCACACCGAAGCCGACGGGGACGCCGGTCTCGACGGACACCTGGGTCAGGCCCTGGGTGACGCCCTGGCACACGAACTCGAAGTGGGGGGTGCCGCCGCGGATGACGACACCGAGGGCGACGACGGCGTCGTAGCCGCGGCCGGCGAGGACCTTGGCGACGACCGGGAGCTCCCAGGCGCCGGGGACCCGGAGCAGGGTCGGCTCGTCGATGCCGAGGTCGTGCAGGGCGCGCAGGGCGCCGTCGACCAGTCCGTCCATCACTTTCTCGTGCCACTGCGCCGCGATCACCGCGACCCTAAGGTCGCCGACGTTGCGTACGGACAGGTTGGGTGCGCCCTTGCCGCTCACGGTGTTGTGTCTCCTCGCTGGTCTGTTGCCGGATGTCGCAGATGGCCGGTCGGTTACTGGTTCTTGCAGGTGGACGTCGACGCGGGGGCTGCCGCGGCGGGCGTGTCCAGCCAGGGCAGATCGTGTCCCATCCGGTCCCGCTTGGTGCGCAGGTAGCGGAGGTTGTGCTCGCCCGCGTGCACGGGCATCGGCTCGCGCCCGCTGACCTCGATGCCGTGCCGGACGAGCGCGTCGGTCTTGTCGGGGTTGTTGGTCATCAGCCGGACGCTGACGACGCCGAGGTCCTTCAGCATCTGCGCGCCGGCGCCGTAGTCGCGGGCGTCGGCGGGCAGACCGAGTTCGAGGTTGGCGTCCAGGGTGTCGCGGCCGCGCTCCTGGAGCTCGTAGGCGCGCAGCTTGGACATCAGGCCGATGCCGCGTCCCTCGTGGCCGCGGAGGTAGACCACCACGCCGCGGCCCTCGGCCTGGATGCGCTCCAGGGAGGCGTCGAGCTGGGGGCCGCAGTCGCAGCGCTGGGAGCTGAAGATGTCGCCGGTGAGGCACTCGGAGTGCATCCGGACCAGCACGTCCTTGCCGTCGCCGAGGTCGCCGTGGACGAGGGCGACGTGCTCGACGCCGTCCACGGTGGAGCGGTAGCCGACGGCGGTGAAGGTGCCGTGGGCGGTGGGCAGCCGGGTCTCGGCCTCGCGGCGGACGGTGGGCTCGGTGGAGCGACGGTAGGCGATCAGGTCCTCGATGGAGATGATCGTCAGGCCGTGCTTGCGGGCGAACGGGATCAGCTCGGGCAGCCGCAGCATGGTGCCGTCCTCGCCCGCGATCTCCACGATGGCGCCGGCCGGACGCAGGCCCGCGAGGCGGGCGAGGTCGACGGCGGCCTCGGTGTGGCCGTTGCGGGTCAGGACGCCGCCGGGCTTGGCGCGCAGTGGGAAGACGTGGCCGGGGCGGACGAAGTCGTCGGCCTGGGCGGTGCCGCTCGCCAGCAGCTGGAGCGTGGTGGCGCGGTCGGAGGCGGAGATGCCGGTGGTCACGCCGTAGACCGCGGAGGCGTCGACGGAGACGGTGAACGCGGTCTGCATCGACTCGGTGTTGGCGGCGACCATCTGCGGGAGCTGGAGACGCTCCAGCTCGTCGCCCTCCATGGGGGCGCAGATCAGACCGCGGCACTCGCTCATCATGAAGGCGACGATCTCGGGGGTGGCGTGCTCGGCGGCGATGACGAGGTCGCCCTCGTTCTCGCGGTCCTCGTCGTCCACGACGACGATCGGACGGCCGGCCGCGATGTCGGCGATGGCGCGCTCGATCGGGTCGAGGACGAAGTCGTCGAGGTCGTCGGTGCTGTAGAGGACGGGGGTGGTGTTCATGCGGGCGCTCCTTCCAGGGCCGGCCGCGCACCGTTGCGGGAGCGCAGCCACCAGTCGCGCAGGCCCCACAGGACGAGCGCGCCGTAGATGACGTAGACGAAACCGGAGAACGCGTAACCGTTGGCGAAGTTCAGCGGCACGCCGACGACGTCGACGAGCAGCCAGGCGAGCCAGAACTCGACCATGCCGCGTGCCTGCGCGTACATGGCGACGATCGTGCCGACGAAGATGTAGGCGTCCGGCCAGGGATCCCAGGACAGGCTCGGATACGCCTCGAACAGCAGGGCGACGGCGACGGTGCCGGCGGCTGCCGCTGCGGCCATGGCGCCGCGCTCGGTCCAGGTGGCGAAGCGTACGGAGATGTGACCGTCCGTGCTCCGTCCCCGGCGGCTCCACCGCCACCAGCCGTACAGTGCGACGAGCATGACCACGACCTGCTTGCCGGCGCTGCCGGTGAGGTGGCCGTAGAAGGCGCCGAAGAGGATGAGACCGGCCAGGAACTGCACGGGCCAGGTCAGCACCGAGCGGCGCCAGCCGAGGGTGAGGGCGATCAGTCCGAGGACGTTGCCCGCCATGTCCGACCAGATGATGCGCTGGTCGAACAGGACGAACGCCTCGGAGTTGAGCCAGTTCACGCCCCCTCCCCCCGGCCGGTGGTGAGCAGACGCTCGACGTACTTGGCGATGATGTCGACCTCGAGGTTGACCGGGTCGCCGGCCTGCTTGTGGCCGAGCGTGGTCAGCGCGAGCGTGGTGGGGATGAGGCTGACGGTGAAGTAGTCGGCGCCCACCTCCACGACGGTGAGGCTGATGCCGTCGATGGTGATGGAGCCCTTCTCGACGACGTAGCGCGCGAGGTCGGCGGGCAGGGAGATCGTGACGATCTCCCAGTGCTCCGAGGGGCTGCGCCCGACCACCGCGCCGGTGCCGTCGACGTGGCCCTGGACGATGTGGCCGCCGAGGCGGTGGCCCACGGCCGTGGGCCGTTCGAGGTTGACGCGCGAGCCGACGGTGAGCGCGCCCAGGCTGGAGCGCTTGAGGGTCTCTGCCATGACGTCGGCGGTGAACTCGTCGCCCTCGTGGTCCACGACGGTCAGGCACACGCCGTTCACCGCGATGGAGTCACCGTGCTTGGCGCCTTCGGTGACGACGGGTCCGCGCAGCCGGAAGCGACAGGCGTCGTCGAGAGTCTCGACGCCGGTGACTTCACCCAGCTCTTCGACGATTCCGGTGAACACTTCCCGGGTCCTCCTGCCTCTTCGGGCACGGACTCCGGGGCCTGTCGATGACGACAGAGAGAGCGCACGAGAACACCGGGAGCGACGCCGGACAGAGTTCGCCCAAAAGGCGAACCGGTACGGCGACGCGCACAAGATGTGCTCGCCCGCCGCGCACTGCCTCCCATCCGGACTTTAACCGTCGGTCCAGGAATTTCACCTGGTCAACCGGCCGCTGGAGGCGACCGGGTCGCGGACTGTAACCGCCGGTTCGGACTTTCACCGACCCCGGAGTGCGCTGCTACTGGTACAGGGCCAGTCTGCCACGGAGAGCACTCGTCCATGCGGGTGATGTTTGTGGGGTCGCTCACAGAACGCTCGACGACGGCTCAAGATTCACCGGGGCACCAGATTGGTCCATACCTATTGACGCATTGGTCTAGTCCTCTCTAGGGTCTGCGCAACTTCCGTGGAGAGGAACCGACTTGATGTCCCCCTCGCGCAACACAGCGAGACCCGCCCTGTTCGCGGCCGCCGCCGCGGCCGCGGGTCTGTTGCTGGCCGGCCTCCCGGCCACCGTCTCCCACGCCGCCGACCAGGACTCCTGTCGCCCGGACGGCCTTTACCGGACGCCCGGCGTCGAAGTTCCCTATTGCTCCGTCTACGACGCCGACGGGCGCGAGAAGATGGGTGCCGACCACCAGCGCCGCGTCATCGGCTACTTCACCGGCTGGCGCACGGGCAAGGACGGGACCCCCGCCTACCTCGCCTCCGACATTCCCTGGGACAAGGTCACCCATCTCAACTACGCCTTCGCGCACATCGACGGCTCCCACAAGATCTCCGTCGGATCGGACGGCGCGAACAACTCCGCGACCGGAATGACCTGGCCCGGCGTGGCGGGCGCCGAGATGGACCCGGCATTCGGCTACAAGGGCCACTTCAACCTGCTGAACAAATTCAAGAAGCAGCACCCGAACGTCAAGGCCCTCATCTCCGTGGGCGGTTGGGCCGAGACCGGCGGCTATTTCGCCGACGACGGCAGCCGGGTGAACTCCGGCGGCTTCTACTCGATGGCCACCAACGCCGACGGCTCGGTGAACCAGGCGGGCATCGACACCTTCGCCGACTCGTCCGTCGAGTTCATCAGGAAGTACGGCTTCAACGGCGTCGACATCGACTACGAGTACCCGACGACGATGAAGGACGCGGGCAACCCGCTCGACTGGTCCCTCTCCAACGCCCGCCGGGCGGGCCTGGTCAAGGGCTACGCGGCCCTGATGAAGACGCTGCGCGAGAAGCTCGACCGCGCCGGCGCCGCCGACGGAAAGCACTACCTCCTCTCGGTCGCCGCTCCCTCCTCCGGATATCTGCTGCGCGGTATGGAGACGTTCCAGGTCCAGAAGTACCTGGACTACGTCAACATCATGTCCTACGACCTGCACGGCGCCTGGAACGAGTACGTCGGCCCGAACGCCTCGCTGTTCGACGACGGAAAGGACGCCGAACTCGCCGCCGCCGGCGTGTATTCCACCTCCCAGTACGGGGGAATCGGATATCTGAACACCGACTGGGCCGTTCACTACTTCCGCGGCTCGATGCCGGCCGGCCGTATCAACATCGGCCTGCCGTACTACACCCGCGGATTCAAGAACGTCACCGGCGGTACGGACGGTCTGTGGGGCAAGGCGGCGACGACCACCTGTCCGGCCGGGTCCGGCCTCACCAAGTGCGGTGACGGTGCCAGCGGCATCGACAACCTCTGGCACGATCTGGACACCAACGGCAAGGAATCACCGGCCGGTTCGAATCCTATGTGGCACGCCAAGAACCTTGAGAAGGGTGTCGTCGGCGACTATGTCACTAAGTACGGATTCCCGGCCGACACCAGGCTGACCGGCACCTACGCCCGCAAGTACGACTCCACCCTGGTCGCGCCCTGGTTGTGGAACGCCGAGAAGAAGGTGTTCCTGTCCACCGAGGACGAGCAGTCGGTGAACGCCAAGGCGGACTACGTCGTCGCGGGCGGCCTCGGCGGAACCATGATCTGGGAGCTCGCCGGCGACTACCGGTGGAACGCCGCCAAGGGCCAGTACGAGCCGGGCTCGACCCTGACTACGGCGATGTACGAGAAGTTCAAGTCCGCGGCTCCGTACGGAGCCAAGCGTTCCACGATCGCTCTTCCGTCCCAGGCGATCGACATCGACGTGGAATTCGGACAGTTCCCCCTCGGTGACTCCAACTACCCCATCAGCCCCAAGCTGAAGATCACCAACAGCACGTCGGTGACGCTGCCCGGCGGCACGGAGTTCCAGTTCGACTACGGCACCTCCGCGCCCGCCAACGCCAAGGACCAGTCCGGCTGGGGCACGTCGGTGATCCGCAGCGACCACTCGGGCAGCAACGTCGGCGGTCTGAAGGGCCCGTACAACCGGGTGTCGCTGAAGCTGCCGGCCTGGCAGACGCTGGCGCCGGGCGCCTCGGTGGAACTGGACTTCGTGTACTACCTGCCGGTCTCCACCCCGTCCAACTGGACGGTGACCTTCGGCGGGAAGACGTACGCGCTGGCCGACGACCTGGCGCGGGGCACCACCGTGGTGGACCCGGGCACGTCCACGCCCACGCCCACCCCGACCCCCACGCCGACCCCGACGGGCAGCCCGACCCCGACCCCGACCCCCACGCCCACCGGCGGGACCTGCACGGCCCCGGCCTGGAGCGCGACCGGCACCTACGGCGGCGGCACTACGGTCGCCCACAAGGGGCACTCGTGGAAGGCCAAGTGGTGGACGCAGGGCGAGGAGCCCGGCACCACCGGTGAATGGGGTGTGTGGCAGGACCTCGGCGCCTGCTGAACCCCGATGGACGGGCCCGGCGGCGGGTGACGACGGCCCTTGCCCCGCCGCCGGGTCTTCTCAAGCCCGCACCGCCGGAAGGCTGCGCACCACGAAGGTCTCCCCGCCGCCCAGGCCTCCCCGTCTCTCCGGCGGGGAGGCCTTCGTGGCAGGGTGAAGGCATGACCGTCACCGCGCTCGCCGACGAGTTCCAGTCGCACCGACCCCGGCTGTTCGGCCTGGCCTACCGGCTGCTCGGCTCCGCGGACGAGGCGGAGGACGCGGTCCAGGACGCCTGGCTGCGCTTCAGCGGCGCCGACCGCGCGGAGATCGACCGTCTCGGGGCCTGGCTCGCCAAGGTCGTCACCAACCTCTGCCTCACCCGGCTGACCTCGGCGCGGGCCCGGCGCGAGACCTACACCGGCACCTGGCTGCCGGAGCCGGTGGTCACCTCCGACGGCACGCTCGGCCCGCTGGAGTCCGCCGAGCAGCGCGAGGCCGTGTCCGTGGCGATGCTCGTCCTGCTGGAGCGGCTGACCCCGACCGAGCGCGCGGTGTACGTGCTACGCGAGGCGTTCGGCTACGGCCACCGGGAGATCGCGGGCGTCCTGGACCTCGGTGAGGCGAACTGCCGCCAGGTCTACCGCCGGGCGGTCCGCCGGATCGCCGACGAGGAACACCGGTTCGAGCCGGCGCCGGAGCTCCAGGAGGAACTGGTCGTCTCCTTCATGAACGCGGCCCGCGACGGCGACCTGGCGGGCCTGGAGAAGATCCTCGCCGCCGACGTCACCTTCTTCAGCGACGGCGGCGGCAAGGTCAGCGCGGCCCTGCGGCCGATCGAGGGCCGCGACAAGGTCGTCCGCTTCCTGCTGGGCATCTCCGAGCGCTACCTGAGCGGGATCACCTTCACGACGGCCGAGGTCAACGGCGCTGCCGCGCTGATCGCCTGGGAGGGCGGGCAGATCGTCTCGGTGGCGGCGGTCGAGCAGCGCGACGGACTGATCAGCGAGGTGCACAACGTACTGAACCCGCAGAAGCTGGACTTCCTGCGGCGCCAGCTGACCGGTTCCTGAAACGCCGCCCCCGGGTTGTCACATTTCCGGGGGCCGTCCGGTCATAGCTGGTGAAGGGCGCCCGACGAGGGGTGCCGGACCTCCCTAAGGGGCTGAACAGCATGACCACGATCCTGGTGACCGGCGGTACCGGAACCCTCGGCCGGCTCGTCACCGAGCGGCTGCGGGCGGACGGCCACGAGGTACGGGTGCTCAGCAGGCACGCCCAGCCGTACGCGGTCGACCTGCTCGAGGGCGGCAGCGGTCTGGACGCGGCCGTGACGGGTGTCGACACGATCGTGCACTGCGCGACCTCGCCGCGCGGCGGGGCCGACGAGAAGGCCGCGGCGCATCTGATCGAGGCGGCGCGGCGGGCCGGGGTCGGCCATCTGGTGTACATCTCGATCGTCGGGGTGGACCGGGTGCCCTTCCCCTACTACCGGACCAAGCTCGTCGTGGAACGGCTCGTCGAGCAGTCGGGGCTGGGCTGGACGATCGTGCGCGCGACCCAGTTCCACGATCTGCTGGTCCAGCTGTTCGAGGCGCTGGCCAAGTCGCCGGTGATGCCGCTGCCCGCCGGTGTCAGCGACCAGCCGATCGAGGTCGCCGAGGTCGCCGACCGGCTGGCGGAGCTGGCCGTCGGCGCTCCCGCGGGCCGGGTCGAGGACATGGGCGGGCCCGAGGTGCGCGGCTTCGAGTCACTGACCCGCTCCTACCTGGCCGCCAGGGGCCGCCGCCGGGCCCCGCTGAACGTGCCCCTGTGGGGCGCCGCCTACCGTGCCTTCCGCGCGGGCGGCCACCTCACCCCGGAGCACTCCGTGGGCAAGGGCACGTTCGAGGCCTACCTGGAGCGCAGGTTCGGCGGGCGGAGGGCCTGAGACGGGCGCGGGCGGGCGGCCCTCGGGGTCCCGTGGGGGCGGGAACGGGCTGGTGCGAGGCGCGCTGCTCCCGTGCCGCCCGACGGGCCGGCGGGTATCGGCGTCACGCCGGGCGGGAAACGGCGGTGGGCCCGGAGCGGGGGCGGGGCTCACCGCTCCCGTGGCGCGAACAGCTCGTCCTGGGCGCGGTCGCGGGCGGTGAGCAGCGCGCCGCGCAGGACGGCGGCGCCGCCGAGTGCGCCGGGGCGGACCTCGGTGTCCAGCGGCGACATACGACGGGCCTGCTCCTCGACCCTCCGGGCCAGCTCCTCTCCCCCGGCCCGGCCGATCTCGCCGCCGAGGACGACGCAGCCCGGGTCGAGCACCGCGACGACGGAGGCGACCCCGATCGCGAGCCGCGCGGCGAGGGCGTCGAGGAAGGCACCGGAGCCCTCTGACACGGCCGCCCGCACCTGTGCGGCGGCCCGGGGCTCCGCCCCGGCCGCCTCTCCCCGCACCCCGTGCTCGTCCGCCAGCCGCTCGATCGCCTCCGCTCCGGCCAGGGCGTGGAAGCCGCCGCCGCAGTCCGTGCGCGAGGGCAGGGCGTCCGTGCCGGGGACGGGCAGGAAGCCGATCTCACCGGTGCCGCCGGAGGCGCCGCGACGCAGGGCACCGTCGAGGACGACGGCCGCGCCGGTGCCGTGGCCGAGCCAGAGCAGGACGAAGGTGTCACGGTCGCGGGCGGCACCCTCGCGCTGCTCGGCCAGGGCCGCGAGGTTGGTCTCGTTCTCGACGCTTACCCGGGCCTCGGGCAGCCGTTCCTGGAGGGCGGCCACCAGACGGCGGTGCCATTCGGGCAGCTTGGTGGTGTCGCGCAGTTCGCCGCCCGCCGGGTCGATCAGGCCGGGCGCGCCGATCCCGACCGTGTGCAGCCGGTCCGCACCGGCCTCCTTCAGCGTCCGTTCGACCAGGGCCACGGACTGCTCGACCGCGGACCCGGTGCCGGTGTCCCCGCCGATCGGCACGGCCGCCTCCGCGAGCACGCGGCCCAGCAGGTCGGCGACGAGCACGGTGACGCCCTCGGTGCGCACGTCCAGGGCGGCGAGATGGGCGCGGTCGGCGACGATGCCGTACAGCCTGGCGTTGGGGCCGCGCCGCTGCTCCCCGGCCTCGCCGACGACGGTGACGAGCCCGGCGGCGGTGAGCCGTTCGACGAGGTCCGCGACCGTCGGCCGGGACAGTCCGGTGAGCCGCTTGAGCTGCGGGGCCGTGAGCGGGCCCTCCTCCTGCAGCAGACGCAGGGCGAGCCGGTCGTTGAGGGCTCGGGCGGTGCTCGGGGATGCGGCCATGCCGGGATCCTCCCAGACGCGCGGGGCCGTAAGGATCACGGCCGGCTGACAAAGGCTTCCTGCGCGGGCCGCCGGGCCGGAGCCATGGAGGGCCCGTCGAATCCACTATCTATCAGGCAGGGTCCCTGATAGTTTACGGCGGCGGAGCGGGCCGCAGGGGCCGGCCCAGGGGGAGGGACGGATGATGGACGACGTGGTGTCCGGTGTCGTCGACCGGCGCGCGGTGGTGCGCGCCCGCTACGCGGTGGCCGCCGTGTTCGCCGTGCACGGCGCGGTGACCGGCTCGTTCGCGACCCGTGTGCCCTGGATCCAGGACCATGCCTCGGTCGGTCCCGGACAGCTCGGTCTGGCCCTCGCGTTCCCCGCGCTCGGCGCCTCGCTGGCCATGCCGCTCGCGGGCAGGATCACCCATCGCTTCGGCGCCCGTACCGCCCTGCGCGGGCTGCTCGCGCTGTGGACGCTGGCGCTGGTGCTGCCCTCCCAGGCGCCGAACCTGGTCACGCTCTGTCTCGCGCTGTTCGTCTTCGGCGCCACGGCAGGCATGTCGGACGTCGCGATGAACGCGCTGGGCGTGGAGGTGGAGAACCGGCTGGACCGGTCGATCATGTCGGGCCTGCACGGCATGTGGAGCGCGGGCGCCCTGATCGGCTCGGTGGGCGGCACGCTGGCCGCCCATCTCGACGTGGACGCCCGGCTGCACCACGTGGTGGCGGCGGGCGTGCTGACCGTGCTCGGGTTCGTGGCCTGCGCCTGGGTGCTGGACCTCCAGCCCGCCGAGGACGAGGAGCCGCCGCCGCGGTTCGCCCTGCCGCCGCGCCCGGCCCTGCTGATCGGGGCGGTCGGCTTCTGCGCGGTGTTCGCGGAGGGCGCGAGCCTCGACTGGTCGGCGGTGTACCTGAAGGACCGGCTGGACGCCTCACCGGGCCTCGCCGCCGCCTGCACCACGGGATTCACGCTGACGATGGCGCTGGCCCGGATCGCCGGCGACAAGGTGGTCGACCGGTACGGCGCCGTCCGTACGGTCCGCGCGGGCGGTGTGGTCGCCGGGCTCGGCGGGCTGCTGATCGTGCTGGCGGGTCACCCGGCCGTGGCCATCACCGGTTTCGCGCTGATGGGGCTCGGCGTCGCGGTCGTCGTCCCGCTGTGCTTCGCGGCGGCCGGGCGCAGCGGGCCCAACCCCAGCCTGGCCATCGCCGGTGTCGCGACGATCACGTACACCTCGGGGCTGGTGGCGCCGGGTGCGACCGGCGGTCTGGCCCAGGTGACCAGCCTGACGGTGTCGTTCGCCGTGGTGACGGTGCTGGCGGGCGCGCTGGCCCCGCTCGCGGGCGTGCTGCGGGCCGGGGACCGCAACCGTCCGAAGGTCAGCCGGCCGGCCGAAGCAGTTCCCGGCCCGCGGCCCTGAATCCCTCGCTCCACGGCGCCGGGCGCAGGGTCGCGGCGTCGAGCCGGACCAGGACGCGGGTGCCGTGCGCGTAGGTCGTGGCGCCGTCGGCCGAGCAGAAGCGGAAGCCGTACGTGAGGCCCGTGGTGCCGAGGCGGTCCAGCCACAGGTGCACGGCGTAGGTGCCGGGGCGGGTGACGGGGGCGTCGTAGCCGATGGTCAGCTCCTTGACCGCGTTGCAGGCGTCCCCGGCCGCCGCCCAGTCGCCCTCGAAGGTGATGCCGTGCCCCTGCCACAGCTCGGCCCAGGCGCGCTCCACGAGCAGCGGATAGCGGGCGTTGTGCAGCAGTCCGAGGGCGTCGAGGTCGTCGAAGTGGACGGTGACGGGCATGAGCCGGCCGTACGACAGGACGGGTGCGGTCGGGGCTTCGGCGGTCACGAGAGGGTCTCCTGTGGTGGACGGTTCAACCACCACATCCTAAGCGCCCGCTCAGCACACCGGTTCGCCGGCCGCCCGCACGCCCGTTCCGGGTGAGGGGGGTCAGCGGGCCAGTTCGTAGGCGTAGGAGGCGGTGAAGGTGCCCGGGGTGCCCTTGCAGCCGTCGGACTCCCCCGGCAGCTTGACCCACAGATAGGCGTCGATCCGTGCCTCTCCCGTGGCCAGGTCCGGGGTGCGGCCGAGGCTTCGGCCCTCCGGGTCGCACCACTCGCCGTCGGCCGGGGCGCCGTTGCCGTTGCGGCTGGTGTCGATGACGGCCCCGAGGCCGGCCGGGCCGCCGAGGGCGTCCAGCACCCGGCGGTCGTAGGCGATCTCCTCGGCGGTGGCCTGGAAGTTGGACACGTTGCTGAAGACGCCGTCCGAGGACACCGGCGAGGCTGCGCCGGCCCGGCGCAGCAGGGCCGCCTGCTCGGCGGCGGTGTTCCAGTCGGAGTGGCCCGCGTCGAAGTACACACGGGCACGGGGGTTGGCCGCCTTCAGTACCCGGCCCGCGCGTGCGAGCGAGGCGAAGCGGCCGGTGCGCTCGTCCTCGCTGAGGCAGTCGGAGTCGGCGACGGAGTCGGGTTCCAGGATCACCATGACCTCGCCCGAGCCCAATCCGGCCGCGAAGGCGTCGATCCAGGCGTCGTAGGCGGCCAGGTCGGGCGCCCCGCCCCCGGAGTACCCGCCGCAGTCGCGGCCCGGGATCACGTACGGCACGAGGACCGGCACGCGGCCCTGCGCGGCGCCGCCCGAGGTCACGGCGGCGACCCGGTCGGTGATGGCACCGGGCGTGTAGTCGGCGAACCACACCGCCGCCGGGTGCCCGGCGATACGCGACTCGATCACCGGCCGGCGTGGGTCGTCGGGGTGGGCGCGCACCCATGCGAGCACCTGGGAGTCGGGATGCCGGTACAGCCGGGCGTCGGCCGGAGCGGCGCTGGGCGTCCTGCTCGGTGCGGGAGACGGCGCCTTCGTCGTGACCCGGGGCCGGACGCGCTTCTCGGACGCGTTGGGCGAGGGGGACGGGCTCGGCGACGTGGACGGGGACGGCGACGGGCGGACCGAGGGCTGCGCGACGCGGGGTGTTCCGGTCAGCCGCGGCGGCCGGGCCTCGTCGGAGCGGGACCGGTCGTCGGCGGCGGCGACCAGGCCGGTGACGGTGCCGACGGCCACCACCAACGACGCGGCGCCCACCAGCGCGTGGCGCCGCACCGCCCGTCTGCGCTCGGTCAGCCGACGGGCGCGTGAGCCTGCCACAGTGTTCTCCCCCTCCCGCGCGGCGGGGGACGTTCCCCCGTTCTGGGGAAGCGTCGGGCCCGCCGGCACTCCGGTCAGCCTATGGCTGGGACCCTGCCCCCATGGCGCAGTTGGAACAGTTCACCACACCCGTCGACACGGTCGTCTCCCGGATGCGCGCGCTGGACGCGGCGCTTCCCGAACGGGACGGGGTCGCCGTGTTCAACCGTGTCTATCTGGCCGTCACCGAGGAGGTCGACCGGCACATCGACACGGGCCGGTTCACCGACCCGGCCGCCGCGGTCACCCTGGACGTGCGGTTCGCGCGGCGCTATCTGGACGCGGTGGACGCGGCCGCCGACGACCGCCGTCCGCCCGCCTGCTGGCGGCCGCTGTTCCAGCTCCGCCGCCATCCCGGAGTACGTCCCCTTCAGTTCGCGCTCGCGGGGATCAACGCGCACATCGGGCACGATCTGGCGCTGGCCGTGGTGGACGCCTGCCGCAGTCTGGAGTGCGAACCCGCCGAGCTGGAGGACGAGTTCGACCGGGTGGGCGAGCTCCTCGTGACGCTGGAGGAGCGGGTCCGCGAGGAGCTGATGCCGGGTCCCGACCTGCTCCAGATCGCCGACCCGCTCACGCATCTGATCGGCGCCTGGAGCCTGGACCGCGCCCGCGACGCCACCTGGGCCGCCGCGCGTGCCCTGTGGGCGCTGCGCCGGCTCCCCGATGTGGCCGGGGAGTTCACCCAGCGGCTGGACGCGGCCGTGGGCTTCGCGGGGCGGATGCTGCTCACGCCGCTGCGGGACTGAGCGCGGCGCGCTGCTCCGGGGACGGACTCCCCGGTGTTCGAGAAGGCGCGGGCGGCCGGCGTCTCGGTCCGGCCGCCCGCGCCTCGGTGCGCGGGCCCGGTCAGTCCTCGGGCAGCTCGACCGGGGCGATCTCGTCGTAGACGTCGCCGGGGCCGGGGTTGGTGGCGTCGGTCCCGCCGCCGAGGTGGTGCATGACGCCCCACACCGCGTTCAGCGCGGTCTGGATGGCGCCCTCGGCCCAGCCGGCCGTCCAGGAGATGTCGTCGCCGGCGAGGAAGATGCCGCGCTTGTCCTCGGGCAGCCGGTCCTGCATGAAGTGCGTGAACAGGCGGCGCTGATAGCGGTAGTGGCCCGGCAGGTTGGCCTTGAACGCGCCCATGAAGTAGGGCTCGTTCTCCCAGGAGACAGTCACCGGGTTGCCGATGATGTGCTTCCGGATGTCGACCTTCGGGTAGATCTCGCCGAGCGACTTCAGCATGACCTCCATCCGCTCGTTCGCGGACAGCGGCAGCCACTTGAGGCTGTCGTCGCACCAGGTGTAGGACAGGCAGATGACGGCGGGCTTGTCCGGGCCGTCGTCCAGCAGGTAGGTGCCGCGGGTCATGCGGTCGGTCAGCGTCATCGACATGACGTCCCGGCCGGTCTCCTCGTCCTTGTCCAGCCAGAAGGGGCGGTCCACAGGCACGAAGAGCTTGCTGGACTCCATGTAGTGGGTGCGCTCGATGGCGGTCCAGTGGTCGATCGGGAACAGCGCGTCGTCGCAAGCGATCTTGGAGAGCAGCATCCAGGACTGGGCCGTGAAGATCGCCGACTTGAAGGTGCGGATGTCGCCGGCCGCGTCCGTCACGGTGATCTGGTTGCCCGCGGTGCGGTGCAGCCGGGTCACGGCCGGGCGGGGCTCGCCGTTCTCGTGCAGTGTGGCGAGCGAGGTGCCGTACGCCCAGTGGACGATCTTCTCCGGCTCGCGCTCCCACAGGCGCTCCGGCAGCTGCTGCGAGCCGCCGACGATGCCGCGGTGGTGGTCGTCGGCCTCGGTGTAGACGACGCGGAGGATCTCCAGGATGGAGTTGGGGAAGTCGGTGTCCCAGCCGCCGGTGCCGAAGCCGACCTGGCCGAAGATCTCGCGGTGGCGGAAGGACTTGAACGCCTCGGAGTCGCACAGGAAGCCGTAGAAGGTCTGGTTGTCCAGCTTCTCGACGAGCTTCGCCCAGATCTCGCGGATGCGCGGCACGTCCCGCTCGCGCATCGCGCGGTTCATGTCGGAGAAGTCGGCGCCCTCTTCGAGGCAGCGGTTCCAGGCGTCGGCGACGTCGCGGTAGACCTGGGGCAGGTCGTCGACCGTCTCGGCGTAGTGCGACTCGCCCTTGAGGTCGACCACGGTCGAGGGGGTCGCCTCGGCCAGCGGGTTGGGGAAGGGCCGGGTCTGCAGGCCCACCAGGTCGATGTAGTGCTGGAGGGCGGTGGAGGACGGCGGGAAGCGCATCGCGCCCAGCTCGCAGTTGAGCGAATCGTCGCAGCCGTCGAAGCCGACGGTGCGCAGTCGGCCGCCGATCCGGTCGGCCTCGTAGACGACGGGCTTGAGGCCCATCTTCATCAGCTCGTACGCGGCGACGATGCCGGACAGGCCGCCGCCGATGACCGCGACCTCGGTGCCGTGCTCGGTCGCGGGGATCTGGCCGAGGCCCGCCGGGTGCGCCAGGAAGTCGTCGTAGGCGTAGGGGAAGTCCGGGCCGAACATGGTGATCGGCGGCTGCTGCGGCTCGTCGACGTGCTCGACGGCGTTGGGCACGGTGGACGTCATGGGGTACGGACTCCTTGCGCGGAACGAGACTGGGGGGAGGCTTGGGGAGCGGCTCAGACGAGGGAGCCGTAGAGGCCGGGACGCCGGTCCTTCAGATACGGGTTGTTCTCGCGGGACTCGGCGAGGAACACCGGGTCGGCGTCGGCGAGGACGAGCTGCTCGTCGCGGCCGGCGCGGGTGCGGGCGACTCCGTCGGGGCCGGCCAGCGTGGACAGGCCGACGAACTCGAACTCGCCCTCGGGCCCGACCCGGTTGACGTACGCGACATACATCTGGTTCTCGAAGGCGCGGACCGGTACGACCGACTCGGCGACGAACTGGAAGGGGTGCATCTGCGCGGTGGGCACCAGCAGCAGATCGGTGCCGGCCAGGGCGTGGGCGCGGACGTTCTCCGGGAACTCCACGTCGTAGCAGATCATCAGGCCGACGGTGAGGCCGCTCAGCTCGGCCTGGACGACCGGGGTGTCGCCCGGGGTGAAGTGGTCGCGCTCGAAGCAGCCGAAGAGATGGGTCTTGCGGTAGTTGGCCAGTCGCGTGCCCTCGGCGGAGATCAGCTGGACCGCGTTGTAGACCGTGTCGCCGTCCCGCTCGGGGTAGCCGTAGGCGACGGCCAGGCCGTGCCGGGCCGCGGTCTCGGCGACCGCGTCGGCGGCCTCGCCGTCGGCGGGCTCGGCCAGCCGGGCGATGTCGTCGCCGATCGCGTAGCCGGTGAGGAACATCTCCGCCGTCACGAGCAGCCCGGCACCCGCGGCGGCGGCGCGGCCCGCGGCCTCGTCGAGGACCTTGAGGTTCTCGACGGTCGAGCCGGGGCGGCCGGAGCTCTGGAGCAGGGCGGTGCGCATGCGTGTTCCTCACCGGGACGAATGGGTGTGGGGGCCACATAGAAGGTACGGGTGGCCGAGCGACCGGGACAAGGAGAAGCCGTTGCGCGCCGGTGCGCTGATCGTTGCGTGCGTCGGGGCTCTCGCGGCGATTCGTTGCGCGCCCCTCGCGCGCCTCTCGCCCCGCCCGGCGGGAACCGGGATCGCCGGGCGCGGGCGGCCTGGGCCGGATTCGGCCGATGTGCCTGTTCAGGGGTGGTGTGGGCGGGCGACGGCACCGGGGCCCGGGCGGCGGGCGTCGTGGGTTTCACGGATCGCGGATCGCCTGCCGAAGAGGTGGGGACGGCGGGACGTCCTGGTTCACAGATCGCGCAGGCGGTCCACGATCTCGCGCAGCAGCTCGGGGTCGGCCTGTGCGGCGGGGCCGGCGGCCCGTCGGGGCGCGTCGATCCGCACGAGACCGGCCTCGGCCAGGTCGCCCAGCAGCACCCGGACGACCGTCAGCGGCAGATCGGCGTCCGCCGCGAGCTCCACGACCGGGCGGGGGCGGGACCCCAGCAGGGCGAGCAGCCGGGTGCGCGCGTGGTCGACGCCCGGCCTGCCGCCCGCCTCCGGCTCCAGGGCCGTGACCTGGGACAGCAGATCGACGCTGATGCCCCGCGCGGGCCGGGTCCGCCCGTGCGTGACCGTGTAGGGGCGCACCATCGCGCCCGTCTCGTCCTCGTACCAGTGCTCGTCGGACACGACCGGATCAGGGGGTCCCCGGGTCGGCCGCCGACCGCGTGCCGGCGTTCATGTGCCGGCCGACCCGGCGGACGAGCAGCGCCATCTCGTGCGCAAGCTGCCCCACGTCCGTGGCCGCCTCGCTGAGCACGGCGAGGCGGGTGCCGTCACCGGCCGGGGTGACGAAGAGGTAGGCGTCGTCGAGCATCACCATCGTCTGCCGCACCTCGCCCGCCTCGAACCGCTCCCCCACCGAGCGGGCCAGCCCGTGGAAGCCGGAGCAGACGGCCGCGAGGTGCTCCACGTCGCGGGTCGGCATGCCCTCCGAGGTGCTCAGCGGGAGACCGTCCGCGGTGAGCAGCACGGCCTGGCGGACCTGGCCGGTCCTGGCCACGAGGTCGTCGAGCAGCCAGCCGAGGTCCGTGCCGGGCCGCTGGGTGGGCTCAGTGCTCATGGTCGTTGTCCGTCCCTTTCCTCGGTGTGGCTGTGCGGCTTCCCGGTGTGGCTGTTCGGCTTCCCGGTGTGGCTGTGCGGCCCGTCGTCCGCGGCGGGGCCGTCGTCCGTGGGCAGGGGCAGCCCCCGGCGTCCCCGGTCCAGTCCGCGCTGGAACGCGCCGAACACGGCCCGCATCTCCTCGGCCGTCACCTCGCGCTCCGCCGGGGCGGGCATGGGGGCGGGCGCGGGGCGGGCCGTGACGGAGGCCTGGCGGACGCGGGTAGGGAGGGGCGGGGCGGAGGTGGGGGCTTCTTGAGGGAGGGGGGTGGGGGCTCCCTGGGGGGCCGGGGTGGGGGTCGGCGTGGGGGTCGGCGTGGGGGTCGGAGTGGGGACCTGGGCGGGGGTCGGCTCGGGGCGGTCCTGATCCGCCTGGCGTGCGACGTCCCGCGCGCCCGCCCCCTCCGCTACGCCGCCCCCCGCACCGACGCCCCGCTCCGGCCCCGCCTCCGCCAGCACCCGGCTCGGCAGCAGCACCACCGCCGTCGTCCCGCCGTACGGCGAGTCGCGCAGGGTGACCGTGATGCCGTGCCGGGCGGCGAGGCGGCCGACGACGTACAGGCCGAGCCGGTCGTGGCGGGTGGGGTCGAAGGCGTCGGGGCGGGTGATGGTGCGGTGGGCCTCGTCGATCTGCTCGGCGTCCATGCCGAGCCCCCGGTCGTCGATCTCCAGGACGAAGCCGCCCCCGGCCCGGCCGGTGCGCAGGGTGACGCGGGTGTGCGGCGGCGAGAACACGGTGGCGTTCTCGACGAGCTCGGCGATCAGGTGCACCACGTCGGCGACGGCGTCCGCGGCGACACCGACGCGTTCCATCGGCGGCACCTCCACGCGTGCGTAGTCCTCGATCTCCCCCACCGCGGAGGCGACCACGTCGGCGACGGGCACCGGATTGCGCCAGCGACGGCCGGGTGCCGCCCCGGCGAGGATGATCAGGTTCTCCGCGTGCCGCCGCATCCGGGTGGTCAGGTGGTCGATGCGGAACAGCTCCCGCAGCACGTCCGGGTCCTCGGTGCGCCGCTCCAGCGAGTCGACGAGCTTCAACTGCCGGTGCACCAGTGCCTGGTTGCGGCGGGCGATGGTGAGCAGCACCGCGAACAGCCCGCGGCGCAGGGCCGCCTGGACGACGGCGGCCTCCACCGCCGCGCGCCGGGCTGTGTCGAAGGAGCGTCCGACCTGGGCGATCTCGTCGCCGCCCGCCGTGGCGTCGGCCAGCGGCGGCGCCGCGGCCGCCGCGTCCACGTCCTCCCCCGCGCCCAGCCGCCGCATGACGTACGGGAGTTGGCCCGCGGCCAGGTCGGCCGCGTCCCGCAGCGCCTCCAGCCGCCGGGAGACCCGCCGGGCACCGCGTACGGCGAACCAGAGCGACAGGCCTACGGCGGCCAGCCCCAGCGCCCCGACGACGGCCGCCTTGGTCAGCTCGCGGTAGGCGAAGGACCGCCCGCGCTCGGCGGAGTTCTCGGCCGACGCGGTGCACAGCAGCATGTACTGGCGGACGGCCCGGTCGGTGGTGGTGCGCCAGGAGTCCGCGGCGACGGCCCGCCCGGCCCCGTCCGCACCTGCCCGCAGCAGGGCGTCCTCGGCCCGGGTCAGCTCCCGGTGCAGCGCCCCGGCCCGGAACCCGGTGAACAGGGCACGCGAGTCGGCCGGCAGATCGGGGACGTAGGTCCGCTCGAAGATCCGGCGGTCCTCGATGGTCGCGGTCAGTGTGTCGTACTGGGCGTCGGTGAGCCCGCCCGCCGCCCGCGCCCCGGCGACCAGGGCGTCCTCCCGCGAGACGAACTCGCGTACCCGCACCAGCTCGATGACGACCTGTGCCTCGCGCGCGAGCTGTCCTGCCTGGAGCGCGGTGAGGGCGGACTGGACGTCGAAGCCGGGCTCGACGAGCGCGCTGTACTCCGCCACCGCCGCTTCCCAGGACAGTTGCCGGGAGAGCACCCGTTCACGCAGGCCGTCCAGCCGTCCGGCCGCGCTCACCATGGCGTCGAGGACCTGGCGTTGACGGTCGGACAGCCGGTCGCGGTCGCCCTCGCGCACGGCGTCGCGCAGGGCGGCCACCACCCGGTCGGTGCGGCGCTCCTGTGCCATGAGATCCAGGGCCGCGTCGTTGCTGTGCGGCGCGCCGAGGTAGGCGGCGGCGTAGCGGCGCTCGATCTGGATCTGCCCGACGGCCGTGTCGACGGGGGTGCCGAAGTCCTCGTAGACGCCCTCCAGCCGTACCAGGGCCCGCAGTTCGCCCGTGACGGACACCATGGTGAAGCTCCACAGCGTCATCAGGGCGAGCACCGGGGCGACGGCGAGCGCCACGATCCGGGATCGGACGGTGGCGTGACGGCCGAAGGGCGGGCGCATGGACTCCCCGGTGCGGCAGGACGGTCGGTGGGCCGGACTCACCCGGGTGTTACCCGCGGGTAGAAAGTGCGGCACAACCTACGGGACGACCCCTCAGGTCGCAATGGTTGCCCCCGGTAACACCAGCCACCGGCACGGCACCGGAGACCGTCACCGAGGCGTGAGGGTGCCTTCGGTGACACCGGCCACCGGCACCGAGAAGTCGGTGATCACCGCGGCGTGGTCCGACGGCCACTCGTTGGCGGCCACGTCCGGCCAGCAGCGCGGCGTGCCCCGGACGAGGGTCCGCGAGTCCAGCACCGTGAGCCCTCGGTACAGGACGAAGTCGATCCGGTCCTGCGGCTCGGGGCGGCCGCTGCCGTCCTCGTGCAGCGTGTGGACCGGCGACCAGGTGTGGCCGGGGTCGGCCGCCGGGTCGGGGCGGGCCTCGCGGTAGGAGTCGCGCAGCCCCGCCTCCTCGGCGGCCAGGGTCACCGGCCAGGCGACGTCCGGCCGGTCCAGGTGGGACGGGCAGTTGAAGTCGCCGACCAGTACCACCGGCACACCGGGTTCGGCCGCCTCCTCGATGCGCCGCAGCGTGTCCCGCATCTGGGCCAGGCGTACGCCCTCGTGCGCGATCAGCCCGGCCGTCTCCAGCCCGTCGAAGGCCGCCTCGTACGGGCCGTAGGGCGTGTAGTCGAGGTGGGCCGTCCAGAGGTCGACCGGCCTGCCCGCCACGTCGATCCGGACCCCGGCCGCGCCGTAGAAGCCGACCTCGGGATCGCCGAAGCGGGCGGTGATCGGGTACCGGCTGATGACGCCGAGGTTCTCGCCCGCCCGGTGGTGGTGCCAGCCGAGCGCCTCGGCGAGTTCCTGGGCCGCGGTGCCGAAGGTCTCCTGGAGTCCGACCACGTCGGCGCCGCTCTCCGCGAGGGCGGCGAGCTGCTTGGCCCGGTGGTCGTCGACCTGGCTGCCGCCCCACCACAGGTTCCAGGTCATCACCCGCAGCCGGTGCGGCAGCATGCCGCGCAGCCCCTGCGGGGTGACGCCCTCCAGGGTGTCGACGACCTCCCGGCCGGGCGCGCTGTCGATCGGCGCGAGCGAGGGCACGGCGAGCACCGTACAGCCCGCCGCCTCGGCCGAGGCCACGCCGGTCTCGGTGTCCTCCACGGCCACACAGTGCGCGGGGTCGACGCCGAGGGCGCGGCAGGCCGCGAGATACGGGTCGGGGGCGGGCTTGGTGCGGCCGGTGTCGTCGGCGGTGACGGAGACGTCGAAGCGGCCCGCGCCGCCCAGCGCCTCGACGACGGTGTCGGCGATCTCCCTCGGGGAGGCGGTCACCAGGGCGGTGGGGACGCGCTCGCGGGCCAGCGCGTCGAGCAGGCCGAGCGCGCCGGGCCGGGGCACGATGCCGGTGCGGACGCGGTCGGCGAACTCCCGGTGCAGCGCGGCCGCGAGGCCGTCGGCCGGACGGCCGGTGGTGGCGGCGAGCCAGGCGGCGGTGTCCTCGACCGCCCGGCCGAGCACCTGCGGGCGGTCCGCCTCGGTCAGCGTCCGGCCCGCCACCCGCTCCACCGCGGCCCACCACAGCCGCTCGGTGTCGACGAGCGTGCCGTCCATGTCGAACAGCACGGCCCAGGGCCGCCGTGCGGAACCGGCTTCGGGGCGTGGGAGGTTGGCGATGTCGGCGTGGGGGGTGGTCATGGTGTGGGGGGCTCTCTCTTTCGTCACCGGGCGGTACGTTCCGCCACCAGCACCGGGCGCTCCGGCAGTGACACGCCTACGACGGCTCCGGTTCCGAGCCCGGCGGCCTCGTACGCGGGCAGGTCCGCCTTCACCTCCGTGCCGTCGCCGAGCCGCACGGTGACCCGGACGACCGCGCCGTGGAAGGCGGTGGCCACGACCTCGGCGCCGCCCCGCTCCTCGGCGCGCACCCGCACGGCCTCGGGCCGCACCAGCACGTCGGCCTCACGGCCGGCCGGGGCGTCCCCGTCGATCGGCAGCCGCTGCCCGAGCACCTCCACGTCGGTGCCCCGGACGGTGCCGGGGAGGCGGCTCATCGTGCCGACGAACTCGGCGACGAAGGCGGTGGCCGGCCTGCCGTACAGCTCGGCGGGCGCGGCGCACTGCTCCAGCCGGCCGGCGCGCATCACGGCGACACGGTCGGCGATGGACAGCGCCTCCTCCTGGTCGTGCGTGACGAACAGGGTGGTGATGCCCAGCTCCTGCTGGAGGCGCCGGATCTCCTCGCGCAGGGTCAGCCGCACCTTGGCGTCCAGCGCCGACAGCGGCTCGTCGAGCAGCAGCACGCGCGGGCGCAGGGCGAGGGCGCGGGCCAGCGCGACGCGCTGCTGCTGCCCGCCGGAGAGCTGGTGCGGATAACGCTCGCCCTTGTCGGCGAGGCCGACCAGGTCCAGCAACTCGGCAGCGCGGGAACGGCGTTCGGCCGTGCGCACCTTGCGCATGCGCAGCCCGAAGGCCACGTTGTCCAGCGCGCTGAGGTGCGGGAAGAGGCTGTACGACTGGAAGACCATGCCCGCGTCGCGCCGGTGCGCGGGGACCGCGGTGATGTCCTCGCCGTCCACCAGCACCGCGCCGGAGTCGGGGTGTTCGAATCCGGCGAGCATGCGCAGCGCGGTGGTCTTGCCGCAGCCGGACGGGCCGAGCAGGGCGAGGAGTTCGCCGGGGCGGACGGTCAGGTCGAGGCCGTCGAGGGCGACGGTGGCCCCGAACTGCCGTCTCAGGCGCCGGAATTCGACGGTGGCGGCCGGTGCCGCGGAGGCTTCGGCCTGCGTCGCTGTCTTGTCGAGAACGGTCATGGGTTCATCCCCGGGAGGTAGTACGGGTCCGCCCGCCGATGCCGGCGAGCACGAGAAGCAGGGCCCAGGTGACGAGCAGGCTGAGCACGGACACGGCGACGGACAGCTGTGCCTGGGAGCCGCTGGCGTTCACGATCCACACGGCGAAGGGCTGGAAGCCGAGCAGCTGGGCGACGGTGAACTCGCCCAGCACCAGGGCAAGGGTGAGGAAGGAGGCGTTGAGCAGCGCTCCGCGGAGATTGGGCAGCACGGCCCGGACGAGGGCCTGCGGCCAGCCGGCCCCGCAGCTGCGCGCGGCCTCGACGAGGGTGCGCACGTCGACCGCCCGAAGCCCGGCGTCGAGGGCCCGGTGCGCGAACGGCAGCGCCATCACGACGTACGCCGGCACGAGCACCACGGGGAAGTCGGCGTTCTGGATCGCGACGAAGGTCTGGAACAGCGGGGTGCGGGACAGATGCTCGGGCCCCCACTTGAGGACGGTCCCGATGCCCGCGACGAACGCGATCGGCGGCACCACCAGCGGCAGCGAGCACACGATCTCCACGACCGGCCGCAGCCGGGGCGCGCCGAGGCGCAGCGCGACCATGGCGGGCACCATCAGGACCAGGACCACGGCGATCGTGACGGCGGCGAGGCCCAGCGAGAGCAGCAGGCCGGCGCCGAAACCCTCGGCGGAGAGGATCCGCGTGTAGGCGTCGAAGGTGAGGCCCTCGCCGGGCACGTCGACGGTGAAGACCACGGACGCGGCGAGCGGCACCAGGAAGTACAGGGCCGCGAGGCCGAGCACACCCCACCGCCACAGGTTCAGGCGAGCCATCGGGCACTCCGTCGTTGCAGGGGCAGGTACACGGCCATGACGAGGGCGGCGACCAGGACCATGTCGAGGCTGAGGGCGAGCGCCACGTTCTCCTGGCCGACCAGGACGTTCCCGGAGATCGCGTCGGCGATCTGGAGGGTGACCAGCGGGACGGAGCTGCCGACCATCGCGGCGGCGGTGGCGTACGCGGCGAAGGCGCTGCCGAACAGCAGCACGAACCCGCCGAGCAGGGTGGGGGTCAGCACGGGCAGGGCCACGTGCCGCCAGTACTGCGCGGGGGTCGCTCCGTTGTTCTGCGCCGCCTCGCGCCACTGGGAGCGCAGACCCTCCAGGGCCGGGGTGACGGTGAGCACCATGAGCGGGATCAGGAAGTACAGGTAGACGAGGACCAGCCCCCAGAAGCTGTACAGGTCCCAGCCCTTGTCGGTGAGACCGAACCGCCGGGTCAGCACACCGGCGTTGCCGAGCGTGGCGACGAAGGCGAAGGCCAGCGGCACCCCGCCGAAGTTGGCGAGGACGCCGGAGGCGGTGAGCACGGCCTCGCGCAGCGCGCGGAACGGGGAGGTGACCACGGCCTGGGCGATCAGCAGCCCGAGCAGCGCGGCGAGCGCGGCGGAGACGGCGGACAGCTCGACGCTGCCGAGCAGGGCGGTGAGGTAGGCGCCCTGCAGCGAGTGGGTCAGGTTGTCGGCGCTGTACGAAGTCGCGCCCGTGGCCGGGTCCTTGACGGTGAACGCGCCGTCCAGCATGGCCAGGGCGGGCAGCCCGAAGGCGAGCGCGGTGAAGGCGAGCAGCGGGACGACGGCCACCCAGCCGAGGGACCGGCGCCGCCGCTTCACCGAAGCGGCGGAGACCGGGTCGGCCCGCGTGAGGGCGCTCGTCATCCGGCGACGGCCTTCGCCCAGCCCTCGCCGAGGACGGTCTTGGCCTTGCCCTGCTGCTCCTCGGTCGGGAAGGAGGGCGTCCCGTCGACCTTCGGCAGCTTGGCGGCGGCCGTCTTGTCGAGGGTGCCGGCCTTCTCCATGGCGGGCATCAGGGCCGGGCGGGCGAAGCCGTTCAGCCACAGGTTCTGGCCCTCGGCGCTGTAGAGGTACTCCTCCCACAGCCGGGCGGCCGCCGGGTGCGGGGCGTCCTTGTTGACGGCCTGGGAGTAGTACTGGGAGAACTGGCCGTCGGAGGGAACCGACACCTGCCAGTCGAGGCCCTTGGACCTGAACTCCTCGGCGTAACCGGCGTTGAGGTAGTCCCAGTCGATGCTGATCGGGGTCTCGCCCTTCTCGACGGTGGCCGGGGTGGACTCGACGGGCGTGTAGTTGCCGTTCTTCTTGAGCTCGTTGAAGAAGTCGAGGCCGGGCTGGATGTCGTCGAAGGAGCCGCCGTTCGCGAGCGCGGCCGCCCAGACGCCGCCGAAGGCGGAGCCGGACTTGGTGGGGTTGCCGTTGAGGGCGACCTGGCCCTTGTAGCGCGGCTGGAGCAGGTCGGCGAAGGTCTGCGGGCACTGCTTGACGCGCTTCGCGTCGCAGCCGATGGAGATGTAGCCGCCGTAGTCGTTGTACCAGCGGCCCTGCGCGTCCTTCTGGCCCTCGGGGAGGTCGGCGAACGCCGCGACCTTGTACGGCGCGAGCAGACCCTGCTGGGCGGCGCTCAGCGCGAAGGAGCTGCCGAGGTCGAGGACGTCGGGGGCGCGGTCCTGGCCCTTGCGGGAGGTGACGGCGTTGATCTCGTCCTGGCTGGAGCCGTCGGGGGCCTCGACCTCGACCTCGATGCCGTACTTCTTCTCGAAGCCGTCGATGAGGGCGCCGTAGTTGGCCCAGTCGCGGGGCAGCGCGATCGCGTTCAGCGTGCCCTCCTTCTTGGCCGCCTTCACCAGGGCGTCCATGCCGCCGAAGTCGGCGCCGGAGGTGGCGGTGGCGGCGTTCTTGCCGTCGGCGGTGGTGGACTCGTTGTCGGGAGCGGCGCCGCAGGCGCTCAGGGCGAGCGCGGCGACGGCGAGGAGGGCGCCGAGAGGAGCGGTTCTCGACAGGGACACGGACACGGGTTTCTCCAGGGGGCGCACGAGGGTGATGGAGACGTTCGGGATCAACTTGTCTGAACAAGTTGGCCTCAGTACGCCCGGTCCGAATGTCGCGTCGGTGAACGGCGCCGGAACCCTGAACCCGGATTGCATGCACACTCCCGACCGCCGCCGAGCACCCCTGCCCCTCGTTTAAGCTGGTCACGCTGTGCACAGCAACCGACTCAGAGGGGAAGCATGGCGGCACGACACGAGGAGATCGCCGAGGCACTGCGGCGCGCGATCGACCGCGAGGAGTACACCGTCGGCAGCCTGCTGCCAGCGGAGACGGACCTCGCGGCCCAGTACGGCGTGTCGCGCGGCACGGTCCGCCAGGCGGTCGCCGCGCTGACGTCCGAGGGACTCATCGGCTCCCGGCAGGGCGCCCGTCGCGTGGTGCTGGCCAGCCGCCGCAGCCAGAGCTTCGCCGAACTGCGCAGCTTCGCCCAGTGGGCGCGTGCGATGGGCCGTGAGGCGACCGGACATGTCGTCGCCCAGGAGCGCCGGGCCGCCTCCAAGGAGGACGCCGTACGCCTCCAACTGCGCGAGGGAACGCCCGTGTTGCACGTGCTGCGGGTGCGTGGGCTGGACGGCGAGCCGGTGCTGCTGGAGCGCACGGTGTACGCCGACTGGATCGCGCCCGCGGTCGTGGCGATCGAGCCCGACTGTCCGTCGGTCACCCAACGCCTGTACGACGAGACGGGGTTGGTCTTCGCGTACGGCGAGCATGTGATCGACGCGGTCGCCGCGGGCGCGCAGGACGCGGAGCTGCTCGGCATCCGCCGCACGAGTCCGCTGCTGCGGGTTCGCCGGGTGACCACTACCCGCGAGGGCCGGCCCGTCGAGTGGTCCGACGACCGCTACCGCTCCGACGCGGTGAGCTTCAGCGTGCACAACTCGATAGGCAACAACACCCTGGCCCGCAAACCGGCCGACTGACCCCCACCCCCCACCCGCACAGTTCGCCGCGCCCCTCGTCGACCGTCCGCGGCCAGTCGGTGGCCGTTCGCGCAGTTCCCCGCGCCCCCAAAAAGCCACGCCGCAGCTGCCTCTGCCGCCTATCGGCCATCCGCGGGCAGTCGGTGGCTGTTCGCGCAGTTCCCCGCGCCCCTGACCACACCCCCAGCACACCCACCTCCAAGGGACGCGGGCACTGGCGCAAAAGCCGACCACGACCGGCACCCACCATTAAGGGGCGCGGGGAACTGCGCAAAACCCACCCGCCACCCGCACCCACCCACAAAGGGGCGCGAGGAACTGCGCAAAAGCCGACCACCACCCACACCCACCATTAAGGGGCGCGGGGAACTGCGCGAAAGCCACCCACCACCCGCACCCCCGCACCCGCACCCGCACCCGCACCCGCAGGGGCCCTGCGCGAGGAGGGGACTTCGGCTAGCCGCGCGCAGCGGTCATGTGGGCGAGCCCGAGGAGAACCGCCGAAGCAACGGCGACAGCACCAACACGGACTTGGTGCGCTCAACGAACGGCTCCCCGGCGATCCGCTCGAGCACCCGCTCGAAGTGCCGCATATCGGAGGCGAAGACCTGAGCGACCGCATCCGCCTCACCCGTGACGGTGGACGCGGCCACAACCTCCTGGTACCGCTCAAGCCCCCGCTGAATAGTCTCCGGCGAGGTGTTGCGCCGGCAGTAGATCTCGACGAACCCCTCGGTCTCCCAGCCGAGCGCCGCCGGATCCACCCGCACGGTGAATCCGGTGATGGCCCCGGTCGCCCGCAGCCGGTCCACGCGCCGTTTCACGGCGGGCGCGGACAGGCCGACGAGCTGCCCGATGTCCGCGTAGGAGCGGCGGGCGTCCTCGGCGAGGGCGTGCACGATGCGTTCGTCGAGATCGTTCAGCACTGCGGGTGGTTCACTTCACTTCAGCTACGGACGCCTCGGGCGTCTCGAGACGGGAACGGCGAACGCCGTACAGGAAGTAGAACACGAGACCCACGGCCATCCAGCACCCGAAGACCACCCAGGTGACGGTGTCGAGGCTGAACATGTTCCAGGCGCAGAACAGGAAGCCCAGCACCGGCAGCACCGGACCGAACGGGACCTTGAAGGTGCGCTCCAGGCCGGGCCGCTTGTAGCGGAGCACGATCACCGCGATGTTGACCAGGGCGAAGGCGAACAGCGTGCCGATGCTGGTGGCGTCGACGAGCTTGCCGAGCGGGATCATCGCCGCGAGCACACCGCAGAACAGGGAGACGACGACGGTGTTCAGCCGCGGGGTGCCGGTGCGGACGTCGACCTTGCCGAGCGCCTTGGGCACCAGGCCGTCGCGGGACATCGCGAACAGGATGCGGGTCTGGCCGTAGAGCACGGTGAGCACCACGCTCGCGATGGAGATGACCGCGCCGAGCGCGAGCAGCGTGCCCCAGAAGGTCTGGCCGGTGACGTCGTTCATGATCGTGGCGAGGGAGGCCTCGGAGCCCTCGAACTTCGTCCAGTGCCAGGCGCCGACGGCGACACCCGCGACCAGCACGTACAGCGCGGTCACGATGATCAGCGAGAGCATGATCGCCCGCGGCAGGTCCCGCTTGGGGTTCTTGGCCTCCTCACCGGCGGTGGAGGCGGCGTCGAAGCCGATGTACGAGAAGAACAGGGTGGCACCGGCGGCGCTGACACCGGCCATGCCGAGCGGCATGAAGTCTTGGTAGTTGCCGGACTTGAAGCCCATGAAGCCGACCGCGCAGAACAGCACGAGAGCGACGATCTTCACCGCGACCATGATGGTGTTGGCGCGGGCGGACTCCCGGACACCGCCGAGCAGGAACACCATCGCCAGCAGGACGACGATCAGGGCGGGCAGGTTGACGATGCCGCCCTCGCCGGGCGCCGAGGACAGCGCGGCGGGGATGGTGACACCGATCGTGCCGTCGAGCAGCTCGTTGAGGTACTCGCCCCAGCCGACGGCGACCGCGGCCACCGACACGCCGTACTCCAGCACCAGGCACCAGCCGCAGACCCAGGCGACGAGTTCGCCCATCGTTGCGTACGCGTACGAGTAGGAGGAGCCGGCGACGGGGATGGAGCCGGCCAGCTCGGCGTAGGACAGGGCCGAGAACAGGGCGGTCAGACCGGCGATGACGAACGCCAGGGTGACGGCCGGACCGGCCTCGGGAACGGCGTCGCCGAGGACGACGAAGATACCGGTGCCCAGAGTGGCACCGATGCTGATCATGGTGAGCTGCCACAGCCCGAGGGAGCGCCGCAGCGAACCCCCTTCACCCTGGCCGCCCTCGGCGACCAGCTGTTCCACGGGCTTCCTGCGCAGCAGGCGCGCACCGATCCCGGGGGACACGGGAACGGTCTCTCTGCGGTCCTGCATGGGTGCGCCTTGGTCGAGCACGCGCGGCTCCTTATCGCTGCCGATCTGGGGGACGGGGACACGGCGGCACCCCGCCCCGCGGGGAACCGCACCGAGCGGACTCCCCGCCACACCTCGTACAGCGCAGCACCCTATGAGCCGGGACGTTGCCGTCGTAATGCAGCAACCTTGCGCATGTCCGCAAGATCGTTGCGTTCCTCGCACAGCGGTGGACTTTCGTTGCACGAAGGCTGTCGAGTGTTGCGTTCGGGCGTTTTCGTACGGTCCGCGGGGCGGTCGGGCGCACGGACGACGACGGCCCCCGCCGGGTGGCGGGGGCCGTCGTGGAAGGTGTCGGAGTGTCAGCTCCAGCTGGCGTGCAGCGGCTTGCCCTCGGCGTAGCCGGCCGCGCTCTGGATGCCGACGATGGCCTTCTCGGCGAACTCCTCCAGGGAGTTGGCGCCGGCGTAGGTGCACGAGGAGCGGACGCCCGCGATGATCGAGTCGACCAGGTCCTCGACGCCCGGCCGGGCCGGGTCGAGGAACATGCGGGAGGTGGAGATGCCCTCCTCGAACAGCGCCTTGCGGGCCCGGTCGTAGGACGACTCCTCGGAGGTGCGGTTGCGCACGGCCCGCGCCGAGGCCATGCCGAACGACTCCTTGTAGGCCCGCCCCTTGGCGTCGTGCTGGAGGTCGCCGGGCGACTCGTAGGTGCCGGCGAACCAGGAGCCGACCATCACGTTGGAGGCACCGGCCGCGAGGGCCATCGCCACGTCACGCGGGTGACGCACACCGCCGTCGGCCCAGACGTGCTTGCCGTACTTCCGCGCCTCGGCGGCGCACTCCAGCACCGCGGAGAACTGCGGCCGGCCGACGCCGGTCATCATCCGGGTGGTGCACATCGCGCCGGGGCCGACACCGACCTTGATGATGTCCGCGCCCGCGTCGATCAGGTCCTTGACGCCCTCCGCGGAGACGATGTTGCCCGCGACGATCGGCACCCGCGGGTCGAGCGCCCGCACCACCTTGATCGCGCTGATCATCGACTCCTGGTGGCCGTGCGCGGTGTCGATCACCAGCGTGTCCACGCCCGCGTCCAGCAGCTGCTTGGCCTTGCCGGCCACATCGCCGTTGATGCCGACGGCGGCCGCGATACGCAGCCGGCCCTGGGCGTCCACGGCCGGGGTGTAGAGGGTGGCGCGCAGGGCGCCCTTGCGGGTCAGGATGCCGGCCAGCCGGCCCTCGCCGTCCACGGCCGGGGCGTAGCGCCGGTTGGCGGTGTCGAGGGTGGTGAACGCCTCGCGCGGGTCGATGTCCGCGTCGAGCAGCAGCAGGTCCTTGGACATGACGACCTCGAGCTGCGTGAAGCGGTCCACGCCGGTGAGGTCCTGGTCGGTGACGACACCGATCGGCCGGTGGTGCTCGTCGACGACGACCCCGGCGTTGTGCGCGCGCTTGGGCAGCAGGGCCAGCGCGTCGGCGACCGTCTGGTGCGGCGCCAGCACGATCGGGGTGTCCAGCACCAGGTGGCGGCTCTTGACCCAGGAGACGACCTCGGTGACGACCTCGATCGGGATGTCCTGCGGGATGACCACGAGACCACCGCGGCGCGCCATGGTCTCGGCCATGCGGCGGCCGGCGATGGCGGTCATGTTGGCGACGACGAGCGGGATCGTGGTGCCCGTGCCGTCCGGGGAGCTGAGGTCCACACCCTGCCGGGAGCCGACCGCGCTGCGGCTCGGCACCATGAAGACGTCGTCGTAGGTCAGGTCGTACGAGGGCTGGACGTCGTTGAGGAAACGCACGTGCTGCACATCCCAGTCGATCAGAGGCGGCCCCCGGACAGGTCAGCCAGGGGGAATGAGCACGTACTTCATTGTCCCATGTCGACTGGTTCGCGATACACGGTCGGTTCGTCCAGGCTGTTCAGGGAGTCATTGGGAGGATCCTCCAAGGGCGAGCCGCACGGTGAGGGCCGGCATGCCGCCCATGGCCTGGGTGAACACGTCGAGGGCGGTCTCCCACTCCTGCGGCCGGACCCGGGCGTACGGCCGCCAGCCGCGCACGAGCAGCAGCAGATCGCGGTCGCCGACCTCGTCGGGCCACACGCCGGGGTCGGCGAGGCTGTCCGCGAGGGCGTCCCAGTTGCGGCCGAACCACGCGGGAAGGGCGAGGGTCTCGGCACAGCGGTCCATCAGGCCCGCCTTGTCCGTCACCCCGTCGAGGTCGAGCTCGACTACGTACGCCGTCATCTCAGCACCACCCGGAAGCTGTCGTAGCGGTCGGAGCAGCCGCGCTCGTCGGCGTGCCGACCCTGGTGCCGGAGCACCCCGTCAGCGGCGGGAGCGGGCAGGGCAGCGCCCGGGGGACGAACCGCGGCAGCTTGTCGTCGATGCTGCCACGGCCGTCCCCGGGTCACACTCCGTCAGACTCCGTCCGGGTCGGCCCGGTTGAGGGCGGGCTTGGGGGTCGGGCCCGCGGTCATCAGGTAGTCGGCGGCCGAGGTGTCGGTCACCAGGGAGGTGACGAGCCCGGAGCGGAGCACCGCGTCGATCGCGGACGCCTTGCGCTGACCGCCCGCGATCGCCACGACCTCGGGGATCCGGCGGAGCTGGTCGGCCTTGACCGTGATGCAGCGCTCCCCCAGGTCCCGGCCGACCCGGCGGCCCTGCGTGTCGAACAGATGGGCGGACATCTCGGCGGCGACACCGAGCGAGGCGTAGTGGGCCCGCTCCTCGTCACTGAGCATGTCGTGCACCGTCGAGATGCCCGGCTCCCAGGAGCCGATGGACACACAGGCGACCGTGACCTTGTCGAAGTACTCGAAGGCCCGGGCGATGCCGGTCTGGTTGCGCAGCGCGGACGCGGTGGCCGCGTCGGGCAGCAACATCGGCGCGTAGATGGGGTGCGCGTCGCCGCCGGAGACCTGCGCGGCACGCCGCACGGCCTCCACGGAGCCGCGCTCGGCGGTCCCGGCGTCGTACACGCCCGTCAGCTGCACGACCGTGCACGGGGGCAGCCGGTCCAGCGCCGCCGCCATGTGGATCGTGGAACGGCCCCAGGCCAGGCCGAGGACGTCCCCTTCGTTGACGAGCTCGCCGAGCAGGTCGGCGGCGACCTCGCCGAGGTTCTCGGGGTCGGGGGTCTCCTCGGCCTCGGCCGGGGACTCGACCACGACGGCGTGTCTCAGGCCGTAGCGGGCGCGCAGAGCGTCGGAACGCTCGGCGTCCAGCTCGGCCGGCACGCGGATCTCGATGCGTACGAGATCCCGTTCGAGGGCGGTTTCCAGGACCCGGGCCACCTTGAAGCGGCTGACGCCGAACTCCTCGGCGATCTGGATCTTGGACTTGCCCTCGAGGTAGAAGCGGCGGGCCATGGCCGCCGCCTGCACCAGCTCAGCGGGTCCCATCCGCATGGCTGACCGGCCCGCCGACATACCCGACACGGCGATCTCCTCACTGCTGTTCACACTCTGGATTCGCCGTTCATCCTTGCAGATCCGGCGCACTTGATCCGCCCTGATGGGCGCCGTTCACGTTTCCTTGGCCGAGTGGTCGCATGCCAAGGAGGACTTACTCAGTGGTCACAGGCCCAGGAGGCCTTGGCCGTGGCCTGCTCCGCCTGCGCGCGCAGGGCCCGCACCGCCTCGGCCGGGTCCTCGGCCCCGTACACCGCCGAACCCGCCACGAAGACATCGGCGCCGGCCTCCGCGCACTGCTCGATCGTGGCGGCCGAGACACCTCCGTCGACCTGGAGCCACAGCTCGAGGCCGTGCTTGCTGATCAACTCGCGGGTGCGGCGAATCTTCGGAAGCATGATGTCGAGGAACGCCTGGCCGCCGAAGCCCGGTTCGACGGTCATGATCAGCAACATGTCGAGCTCGGGCAGGAGGTCCTCGTAGGGCTCGATGGGCGTCGCCGGCCTCAGCGCCATCGAGGCTCTGGCGCCCTTCGCCCGGATCTCCCGCGCGAGCCGCACCGGAGCGGCGGCCGCCTCGACATGGAAGGTGACCGAGGAGGCACCCGCCTCCACGTACTGGGGCGCCCAGCGATCGGGGGCCTCGATCATCAGATGGCAGTCCAGCGGAGTGTCCGTCGCACGGGCCAGAGACTCTACGACCGGCACGCCGAGCGTGAGGTTCGGGACGAAATGGTTGTCCATGACGTCGACGTGGAGCCAGTCGGCTCCGTCCACCGCCCTGGCCTCGTCCGCGAGGCGGGCGAAGTCGGCGGACAGGATGCTGGGGTTGATCTGCGCGGCCATGTCCTTAGCCTATGCGCTGCGCCGGCCTGGGAGCGTAGGGGTTCCGGGGGGCTTGTGCATCGGTTCGACCGCGGGTTCCGTGGGGCTGGTCGCGCCCACGCGGCGGCAGCCGCACATCGGACACGGACGCGCGCGCCCAGAGTGCTCGTGCGGAGGTCTCCATGACAGGCAACCGGGGTATCGCGCATCTCGTCTGCGGGCGGCGGGCCAAGTGGGTCGTGCTCGTGCTCTGGCTGATCCTGCTGTTCCTCACCGCGCCCTTCGCGTCGAAGCTGGCCGACGCGCAGGACAACGACGCGGCCTCCTGGCTGCCGGGCTCCGCGGAGTCCACACAGGTGCTGGAGGCGTCCAAGGACTTCCGGCCCGAGCAGATCCCGGCCGTCGTGATCTACGCCCGTGACAGCGGACTCACCGTCGAGGACCGGGCGCAGATCCAGGACGACGTGGCGCAGTTGAAGCAGCTCACGGCGCACGGGATCATCGGCGACGAGACGCGCGGGCCGGTCTACGACCGCGAGGTCGCCCCACGGGCCGCGCAGGTGTACGTGCCGATCACGATGGACGAGCAGGGCTGGGACCGGATCGCGCCCGCCGTCGACTCCATCCGGGACGTCGTCGGGGAGAGCGGCGGCGGGATGCAGGTGCACATCACCGGACCGGGCGGCACCTCGGCGGACTTCTCGGAGGCCTTCGAGGGCATCGACTCCACGCTGCTGCTCGCCGCGATGGGCGTCGTCATCGTGATGCTGCTGATCACCTACCGCAGCCCCACCCTGCTGCTGGTGCCGCTGGTGGCGGTGATCGCCGCGCTGTTCACCGCGCAGGCGGTGATCTACTTCCTGGCCGAGCACGCGGGCCTGACCGTGAACGGCCAGAGCGCGGGCATTCTGACCGTCCTGGTGTTCGGCGCGGGCACGGACTACGCGTTGCTGCTCGTCGCCCGGTATCGCGAGGAACTGCGCCGGCACGAGGACCGGCACGAGGCGATGGCGCTCGCCCTGCACCGGGCGGGCCCGGCGGTGATCGCCTCCGGCGCGACCGTCGTGCTGAGCATGCTCGTGCTGCTCGCGGCGGAGATGAACTCCACCCGCGGCCTCGGCCCGGTCGCCGCGATCGGTGTGGCCGTCGCCCTGGTGGCGATGATGACGCTGTTCCCGGCCCTGCTGGTGATCTTCGGCCGGTGGATCTTCTGGCCGGTGATCCCGCACCTCGGTGCCCCGAACCCGCACGAGCGGGGCGTGTGGGCCAAGATGGGCCGCCGGATGTCCGTCCGGCCGCGCATGGTCTGGGTGATCACGGCGCTGGTGCTGGGGGTCTGCTCGCTCGGTCTGATCCAGATGCGCGCGGAGGGCATCTCCAACGCGGACGCGTTCACCGGGAAACCGGACTCGATCACGGGTCAGGAGATCTCGGAGGAGTACTTCCCCGCAGGCAGCGGCGATCCGCTCGTCATCATCTCCAACGAGGCCCAGGCCCGGCAGGTGGGACTGGCCGTCGCCGGGACCGAAGGGGTCGTGCCGACCTCGCTCGGGCTGCCACCGGGCACCAAACCCGTGCACGAGGGCCAGGTGCTGTTCGAGGCGACCATGACCGACCCGGCCGACAGCGAGGCCGCGAAGCAGACCGTGGAGCGGGTCCGGGACGCCGTGCACGCGGTGCCCGACGCGGACGCCCAGGTCGGCGGCGGCACGGCGGCGCTGCTCGACATGGACAAGGCGACCACGCACGACAACATCGTGATCATCCCGCTGGTGCTGCTCGTGGTGCTGCTGATCCTGAGCGTCCTGCTGCGGGCGCTGATCGCCCCGCTGCTGCTGATCGGCACGGTGATCCTGTCGTTCACGGCGGCCCTCGGCATCAGCGCGTTCGCGTTCCGCCACATCTTCGACTACGCGGGCGAGTCGACGGACTTCCCGCTGTTCGTCTTCGTGTTCCTGGTCGCCCTGGGCATCGACTACAACATCTTCCTCACCACGCGCATCCGCGAGGAGGCGATGCGCCAGGGCACGCGGCAGGGCGTGGTCACGGGCCTCGCGGCGACCGGCGCGGTCATCACCTCGGCCGGCCTGGTGCTCGCGGGCACCTTCGCCGCCCTGGGGACCCTGCCGATGGTCGCCTTCGCCGAGATCGGCTTCGCGGTCGCCCTGGGCGTCCTCATCGACACCTTCATCGTCCGCTCGGTCCTGGTCACCGCCCTCTTCCTCGACGTGGGCCCAAAGGTCTGGTGGCCCAACCAGCTCTCGAAGGAAGACCCCACCACGTTCCCCCGATCCCCCCAGGAAACCACCCAACAAACCCCAGCAAACTAACCCCCGCAGCACGCGGGGCCCTCACTCAGGGGCGCGGGGAACTGCGCAAAACAACAACGAACCCGCACCGGACATGCAACCCGAACCCCCTCCAAAGGGGCGCGGGGAACCGCGCAAAAACCACAACGGACCCGCACCCGAACAACGGCCCGAGACCCCGTCCAAGGGGCGCGGGGAACTGCGCAAAAGCCGCAGCGGACCCGCGCCCGCACCCCGACAAGAACCGACCCCTACGCCCCGCCCCGCAGGGCCCCGCGGATCAACCCCCGACCCGCCGGATCAACGCCAGATACATCGCGTCAGTCCCATGCACATGCGGCCACAACTGCACATCAGGCCCGTCCCCCAACCCCGGCACCCCCGCCAGCAACGGCCGCGCATCGATCAGCTCCGCGTCCGGGAACTGCTTGAGCACATCGGAGACCACCGCCCGCGTCTCGGCGAGATGCGGCGAACAGGTGGCGTAGCCGACGACCCCACCCACCCGCACGGACTCCAGAGCCGTGCGCAGCAGCCCCCGCTGGAGCGGCCCGAACCCGTCCAGGTCCTCCGGGCGGCGCCGCCAGCGCGCCTCGGGACGGCGGCGCAGGGCGCCGAGGCCGGTGCAGGGCACGTCCATCAGCACCCGGTCGAAGGAACCGGGCCGCCACGGCGGTCGCGTGCCGTCGGCGGCGATCACCTGGTACGGCCCGGGGTTGCCGTCGAGGGCCTTGGCGACCAGCCCGGCCCGGTGCGGCTGCTTCTCGCTGGCCAGCAGCGCGGCACCCCGCTGCGCGGCGAGGGCGCCGAGCAGGGCGGCCTTCCCGCCGGGCCCGGCGCAGCCGTCCAGCCACTTCTCGTCGGGGCCGTCGATGGGGGCGTTGGCCAGGGCGAGCGCCACCAGCTGGCTGCCCTCGTCCTGGACACCCGCACGGCCCTCCCGCACGGCCTCGATCGCGCCGGGCTCGCCGCCCTCGGTGAGCCGCACGGCGTAGGGCGACCAGCGACCCGCCACCGCGGCCTCCTCACCGAGGAGTTCCTCGGTCGTGGCCCGGCCGGGCCGGGCGACGAGGGTGACCTCGGGCCTCTCGTTGTCGGCGGCGAGCAGCTCCTCGATGCCCTCGCGGCCGCCGCCCAGCGAGTCCCACAGCGCCGAGACGACCCAGCGGGGGTGGGAGTGCACCACGGCCAGGTGGTCCTCCGGGTCCTCGTCGTAGGACGGGGCGACCCGGGTCAGCCAGCCGTCGAGGTCGTCCTGCGCGATCTTCCGGAGCACGGCGTTGACGAACTTCGCCCGGCCGTCGCCGAGCACCACCCGCGCGAGCTCCACCGTGGCCGACACGGCCGCGTGAGTGGGGATACGGGTGCCGAGCAGCTGGTGCGCCCCGAGGCTCAGCACGTCCAGGACGGGCGGGTCGACCTCGCGCAGCGGCCGGTCCACGCACTCCGCGATGATCGCGTCGTACGTCCCCTGCCGGCGCAGCGTCCCGTAGACCAGCTCGGTCGCCAGCGCCGCGTCCCGCGCGTCGAAGTTCTCCGGGCCCTCCTTCTCCCGCGCCTTGCGCAGCAGCGGCGGCAGCACGAGGTTGGCGTACGCGTCCCGCTCGTCCACCGCGCGCAGCGCGTCGAAGGCGAGGATGCGGACGGGGTCCTTCTTGGGCCGCCGGTAGGGCTTGCCGGTCGTACGGGGCCGACGGGGGGTGTCGCTCACGAAAAGGTGCTCCGGATTTCTGTATACGGTCTGCGCCCAGCGTACGTCGGCCGCCGGGCGGGCGCGCGAGAGCGGGAACCGGGCCGCCGCCGGGCGGATGCGCGAGCGCGGGAACCGGGCCGCGCCCAGGCCCGGTACGGCGGCCGCGGGACGGATACGCGCGCGGCCGGGGGCCGGGCGGCTCAGGACCCGACCGTCTCCCCCTCCGCGATCCGCACACCACGCGCCCAGTCCGCGGCCTTCATCGGCTTCTTGCCCTGCGCCTGCACCCATAGCAGCTCGACGGCGTAGGAGCCGGTGCCGACGTGGACGCTGTTCTTGCCGACGGCGAGACGGCCCGGCCCGAGGTCGGTGCGGTCGGGGACGGGGGTGACGTGGATGAGCTTCAGGCGCTCGCCGCGGAAGGTGGTCCAGGCGCCGGGCGCGGGCGTGCAGCCCCGTACGACCCGGTCCACGCGCAGGGCGGGCGCGGCCCAGTCGATGTGGGCGTCCTCGACGGTGATCTTCGGCGCGAGCGTGATGCCGTCGGCGGGCTGCGGTACGGCCTTCAGGGCGCCGTCCTCGATGCCGTCCATGGTCGCGGCGAGCAGCCCGGCGCCCGCGAACGCGAGCCGGGTGAGCAGGTCGCCGCTGGTGTCGGTGGGACGGATCACCTCGGTGACGGTGCCGTAGAGGGGGCCGGAGTCCAGGCCCTCCTCGATCAGGAAGGTGGAGGCGCCGGTGATCTCGTCGCCCGCCATGAGGGAGTGCTGCACGGGCGCGGCCCCGCGCCACGCGGGCAGCAGCGAGAAGTGCAGGTTGACCCAGCCCTGGGCGGGGATGTCGAGGGCGACGCGCGGCAGCAGGGCGCCGTAGGCGACGACGGGGCAGCAGTCGGGCGCGATCTCCCGCAGCCGCTCCAGGAAGTCGGGGTCGCGCGGCTTCACCGGCTTGAGCACCTCGATGCCGGCCTCCTCCGCCCGCTCGGCGACGGGGCTCGCGACGAGCCTGCGTCCTCGCCCGGCCGGCGCGTCGGGCCGGGTGACGACGGCGGCCACCTCGTGCCGCCCGGAGGCGATGAGAGCGTCCAGGGCGGGAACGGCGACCTCGGGGGTACCGGCGAAGACAAGCTTCATGGGTGGGCTGGGGCCTCTCGGGCGGGGTCGGACGGGGCAACGCACAAGTCTATGAGAGGGTCCTGCGCCGGGGCGCGGCAGGCGGCGATGCCGCCGGGATCCGGCGCCCTCTCGGGAGGAGCCGGCGGCGGGGGTGCGCGGGTGGCAGGGCGGCGTACGCATATGCCCGCACGCCCCCACCCCGTGACCAGCGGGGCTCAGGAGCGTTGGTCAAGAAAGAGTTGACCACAAGGGGCTGTTCTCCGCCCCGAATCCTTCTCCTCAACGCCGGTTCGAGAGGCTTGTTCATGGCCGACCACGCAACCCACGACGCCCAGGCTCGGGCCAGCCTGCACTTGCTGGTGCGGGACATCGAGCGGGTCCGCCGGCAGGTGGACGCACTGCGCACACTCACCGCCCAGCTGGGCAACGTCTACCGTCCGCGCCGCACCGGCCCCTCCACGGGCTTCGTCGTCTACGGACGCGCCCCCGCCCCCACGGTCCGCCTCGCCCAGGAACTGCGGGACAGTGTCGAGACCCTGGTGACCGCCGCGGTGGACTTCGACCGCTCGCTCGGCTTCTCCTGGGACGCGGTGGGCTCCGCGCTCGGCGTCACCAAGCAGGCGGTGCACCGCCGTTACGGTTCCCGCCGCGTCACGCCCCAGGCGGCCGCCGAGGCCGAGACCGCGGAGTCGACGGGCACCCGCACGGTCAACGTCCCCACCGGGCTGCCCGCCGTGCCGACCGTTCCCGCGGCCCGTTCCATGCCCACCCAGCCGACCGCGGGCAGCCCGTCCCTGCGCGAGGAACCGCGGCCGACGACCCTCCCCGGCCCCCGCAACGGCTGACGTCCGGGTTCCGACTGCCCTCCCGCCGCACGACGGCCCGGGAGGGCAGTGTCGTGTCGGGGTACGGCACCGCCGTGGCGCGGACCGCCCTCAGCCGATGTCCGGAGGGTCGATCCGCACCCGGACCCCCTCCGCGCTCCCCCGGGCCATGCGCGCGGCCTGAGCGGCCTTCAGCGCCCCGGCCAGGGCCGCCCCGCTCCCCGTGGGGACGCGGACCAGCGCGCGGTCCCAGTGCTCGCCGGGCGGCGGTGCCCCCGGACGGCGCGGGCGGCCGGGCGGGGTGACCGGCAGCGGCACCGGGCCCAGCACCTCGGCCCCGGCGGGCAGGTCGACCGCGCCGAGGAAGTCGGCGACCACCTCGGGCGGGCCGGACACCGCGGCCATCCGGGAGACCGGCGGGAAGCCCAGCTCGGCCCGCTCGGCGAGCTCGCGCACCGCGTGTCCCACGGGGTCCCAGCGCACGAGCGCCTGTACCGGGCGCAGCGCGGGGTCGGCGAGCACCACCACCGTGCCGCCCGCGGACTGCTCCCGGACCAGCGCGGCCGCGCCGATCCAGCGTCTGAGCGCGTCCTCACCGGCCCGCAGATCGGGCCGCCCGAGCATCGCCCAGCCGTCCAGCAGCAGCGCCGCCGCGTAGCCGCCCTCGGCGACCGGTTCGGCCCCGGGCGTGCTCACCACGAGCGCCGGGGTCCCCGGCACGGTGTCCAGCACGTGTTCGCGCCCGGAGGTGCGCACCGGGACCTTGGGGAAGGCCCGCCCCAGTTCCTCGGCGGTGCGCCGGGCCCCGACGACCTGCGCGCGCAGCCGGAAGGACCCGCACTCGGGGCAGTGCCACGCGCTCTCCTCCTTGCCGCACCACTCGCACCGCGTCGCCCCCGCCTCGCCGCCCTGGAGCGGCCCGGCGCAGTGCCGGCAGCGGGCGGGCGCGCGGCACTGGGCACACGCCATCCGCGGCACGTACCCCCGCCGGGGCACCTGCACCAGCACCGGTCCGTGCCGCAGCCCCTCCCGGACGGCCTGCCACGCCAGGGTCGGCAGCCGGGCTGCGCGGGCGGCCTCGTCACGGGCCAGGTCCTGGTCCCCGACCGTGCGCACCAGCGGGGTGAGGGCCCGCACCCGCTCGCGGCCGGCGACCAGCGGCCGCGCCCAGCCGCTCTCGACGAGCTGCGCGGCCTCCACGGTGCAGCTGAGCCCGCCGAGCAGGAAGCCGCAGCGGTCCTGCGCGGCCCGCAGGAGCAGCACCTCGCGGGCGTGGGGCTGCGGCGCGTGCTGTTCGCTGTGGCTGTCGTCCCCGTCGTCCCAGAGGGCGACGAGCCCGAGGTCCTGGACGGGCGCGAACATGGCGGCCCGGGTCCCGACGACCGCCCGCACGCTCCCCCGCCGAACGGCCAGCCACTCCTGGTACCGCTTCTCCGGCCCGGCGTCCGCCGTGAGCAGGGCGTGCCGGCCCTCGCCCAGCAGCGCGGTCAGCGCGGCGTCGACCCGCGCGGCGACCCGTCCGTCGGGCACGACGACGAGCGCGCCCCGCCCGGAGGCGAGGGTCGCGGCGACCGCCCGGGCGAGCTCCTCGCTCCAGTACGGGCCCGGCAGCGCGTTCCACACGGCCCGCGGAGAGCCTCCCGAGGCCAGCGACTCCAGGAAGGCGGGACCGTGCTCGTAGCGCGTCCAGGGGCCCGGCTCGGGCCGGGCGGGGGGCGGCAGCGGTGCGGGCGAGGGTCGCTGCTCGGCCCGCGCGCTGCGTGGCGGTACGGCGAGCTGCAGCACGTCGGCGAGGCTGCCGGCGTACCGGTCGGCGACGGCCCGGGCGAGGGAGAGCAGTTCCTCGCCGAGCACCGGCTCCGGGGACACGACCTGGGCGAGCGCGGCCAGCGGCCCCGAGTAGTCGGACTCGGCCCGCCGTTCGACCAGGAACCCGTCGATCAGGCCGCCGCCCTCGCGGCGCCCCTCGCGCACCCGGTGCCGCCCGGCCCCGAACCGCACGCGCACGCGCACACCCGGCTGGGCGTCGGCGTCCAGCTCCTCCGGCACGGCGTAGTCGAAGTACCGGTCGAGGTGCAGCACACCCTTGTCGACCAGCACGCGGGCGACGGGCAGTTCCTTGGCGAGGGCGGCCCCGCGCCAGGTCCGTGGCTTGGCCTTGGGGGTGTTGGCTCGGCGGACGGTCTCGCGAATGAGCGCGAGCTGCTCGGGCGGCGCCCCCTCGGCACCGCCCTCCACCGGCTCGTTCTCCCCGCTCACGCTTGCATTCTTACCAAATGCCACTGACACCGACGCGGCCCGAGTTCGGGTCGGCCGCGGAAACACGCACGCCCTGGGGCGTGTCTGCCTTGGACCGCTCGGCCATACCGGTCGGGGACCGGCAGCAGGATTCGAACCTGCGAGGGATTGTTTCCCGGAAGGATCCGCGGCCCGCGCACCGGGCCACGTCGGCGTCGTCCCCCGAGATCGGGGTGGCAGCGGAGGAGTAGAGATTCCAGTTTCACCGCACGCACCGGGCGTGCTCCACCGAAGCAACCGCGGCCTGCGCACCGGGAGACGGCTCTCAGCGTAGAGATCGTCCGGGGCCGGTGCCAGCCGTTTGCGCGCCGACGCCCCGCCGCCGCCGAAAGGCCGAGGCCCGGCACCCCCGAGAACGGGGGCACCGGGCCTCGGCGGAGCCGTGCGGGCCTTACAGGCCGGCCGCCGTGCGCAGCGCGTCCACGCGGTCCGTGCGCTCCCAGGTGAAGTCGGGCAGCTCACGGCCGAAGTGGCCGTACGCGGCGGTCTGGGCGTAGATCGGGCGCAGCAGGTCGAGGTCGCGGATGATCGCGGCCGGACGCAGGTCGAAGACCTCGTCGATGGCCTTCTCGATCTTCTCGGTCTCGACCTTGTTGGTGCCGAAGGTCTCGACGAACAGGCCGACGGGCTCGGCCTTGCCGATCGCGTACGCGACCTGGACCTCGCAGCGGGAGGCGAGGCCCGCGGCGACGACGTTCTTCGCGACCCAGCGCATGGCGTAGGCGGCGGAGCGGTCGACCTTGGACGGGTCCTTGCCGGAGAAGGCGCCGCCGCCGTGGCGGGCGAAGCCGCCGTAGGTGTCGATGATGATCTTGCGGCCGGTGAGGCCGGCGTCGCCCATCGGGCCGCCGATCTCGAAGCGGCCGGTCGGGTTGACCAGCAGGCGGTAGCCCTCGGTGTCGAGCTTGATGCCCTCGTCGAGCAGCGCCTTGAGCTCCGGCTCGACGACGAACTCGCGGATGTCGGGCGCGAGCAGCGACTCCAGGTCGATGTCCGAGGCGTGCTGCGAGGAGACGACCACGGTGTCGAGGCGGACGGCCTTGTCGCCGTCGTACTCGATGGTGACCTGCGTCTTGCCGTCGGGGCGCAGGTAGGGGATGGTGCCGTTCTTGCGGACCTCGGACAGCCGCTTGGAGAGGCGGTGCGCGAGGAAGATGGGCAGCGGCATCAGGGTGGGCGTCTCGTCGGACGCGTAGCCGAACATCAGGCCCTGGTCGCCGGCGCCCTGCTTGTCGAGCTCGTCGTCGTCGCCCTCGACCCGGGACTCGTACGCCGTGTCGACGCCCTGCGCGATGTCCGGCGACTGCGAGCCGATCGACACCGAGACGCCGCAGGAGGCGCCGTCGAAGCCCTTCTTGGACGAGTCGTAGCCGATCTCCAGGATCTTGTCCCGGACCAGCTGCGGGATCGGCGCGTAGGCCTTGGTCGTGACCTCACCGGCCACGTGGACCAGACCGGTGGTGATGAGGGTCTCGACGGCGACGCGGGACGTGGGGTCCTCGCGCAGCAGCGCGTCGAGAATGGTGTCGCTGATCTGGTCAGCGATCTTGTCGGGGTGACCCTCGGTCACGGACTCCGAGGTGAACAGGCGACGGGACACAACGCTCCCTGGGGTTGCAGCGGCTGCTGGCTGATCATGGGCGGACGGGACGGGGGCTGCGCCCGGCGTCGTCCGAGAACAGTTTATCGGTCGCGCTAGGCCACCGGCTCAGGTGTCTCGCCTCTCGGGAGCCCTGTGACCTGCGGCACTGGCATTCTGCCCAAAGTCGCACACGCTTGAACAGGGGCGCCACACCCGAATCGAGCCAGGCTCCAGACGAAACACGCGGTTCATCCAGACCGTTCACCCAGTCGGGCCACGACCAGATCCCACACCGTGTCGGCGAGGGCTTCCTTGGGTCCATGGGGTACGGCGGTCTCGGAGCCGTCGGCGCCCAGCACCACGGCCTCGTTCTCCTCCGAACCGAAGGTCTTGCGCTCCCCCACCTCGTTGACGACGAGCAGGTCACAGCCCTTGCGCTCCAGCTTGGCGCGGCCGTTGGCGAGGACGTCGTCGGTCTCGGCGGCGAAGCCGACGATCACCTGTCCGGGGCGAACGCGCTCGGCGGAGATCTCGGCGAGGACGTCCGGATTGCGCACGAGCGCGACGGGCTCGGGCTCCTGGCCGTCCTTCTTCTTGATCTTCCCGGCGGCGTAGGCGGCAGGGCGGAAATCGGCCACGGCGGCGGCCATCACCACCGCGTCGGCGTCGGCGGCCGCCTTCAGAACGGCCTCCCGCAGCTGGACGGCCGCGCCGACCGGTACGACGTCGACGCCCGCCGGGTCCGGCAGACCGACCGTGTTCGCGGCGACCAGGGTGACCCGGGCCCCGCGCGCGGCGGCCGTGCGGGCCAGGGCGTAGCCCTGCTTGCCGGAGGAGCGGTTGCCGAGGAAGCGGACGGGGTCGAGGGGCTCACGGGTACCCCCTGCGCTCACCACGACATGGCGGCCCCGCAGGTCGGGCTCGGCGGCCCCGCGGGCGAGGACACGGCGGCAGACCTCGAAGATCTCGCCGGGGTCCGGCAGCCGGCCCTTGCCGGTGTCGACGCCGGTGAGACGGCCTACGGCGGGTTCGATCACGACGGCCCCGCGGCGGCGCAGCGTGGCCACGTTCTCCTGGGTGGCCGGGTGCTCCCACATCTCGGTGTGCATGGCGGGCGCGAAGACGACGGGACAGCGCGCGGTGAGCAGGGTGTTGGTCAGCAGGTCGTCGGCGAGGCCGTGGGCCGCCTTGGCGAGCATGTCGGCGGTGGCCGGTGCCACCACGACCAGGTCGGCGTGCTGGCCGATGCGGACGTGCGGGACCTCGTGGACGGCGTCCCAGACCTCGGTGGAGACCGGGTTGCCGGACAGGGCCGACCAGGTCGCCTCACCGACGAAGTGCAGGGCGGAGGCGGTGGGCACGACCCGTACGTCGTGACCGGACTCCGTCAGCCTTCTGAGCAGCTCGCAGGCCTTGTAGGCGGCGATGCCGCCGCTGACCCCCAGCACGACCTTCGGCTTGTCCACCGTCTCTCCCCGGGTTCTCGGAAACGTACAACCGCGTCAACCACGTCAACCACGTCAACCCAATGACACACCACAGGCCCGGCAGACGTGCTGCCGGGCCTGTGGAAAAACCAGCTGTGAGCAGATCGTACGACCGCTCACCCGAACGGGTTACTGCACCGGGCCCTCGATGGCCTCGGACGTCAGCAGACCCGCGTTGATCTCACGCAGGGCGATCGAGAGCGGCTTCTCGTGCACGTGGGTGTCGACGAGCGGACCGACGTACTCGAGGAGGCCCTCGCCGAGCTGCGAGTAGTACGCGTTGATCTGACGGGCGCGCTTCGCCGCGTAGATCACGAGGCTGTACTTCGAGTCGGTGGCCTCGAGGAGCTCGTCGATCGGCGGGTTGATGATGCCCTCGGGCGCGGAGATGGAAGAGGACACGCTCTACCTTCCGATGGGTGGGAAAAGATTGATAGTGATCACGGTGCGATCACACAACATCCATCAAGGCTAGCAGCTCACGCGCCACATCCTTGACGGAGGTGTTGACCAGCGTCTCGTCGAACTCCGGCTCCGCCGCCAGTTCGACCTTCGCCGCGTCCAGCCGGCGCTCGATCACCTCGGGCGGCTCGGTGCCCCTGCCGGTCAGCCTGCGCACCAGCTCCTCCCAGGAGGGAGGGGCCAGGAACACCAGCTGGGCCTCGGGCATCGAGTCGCGGACCTGCCGGGCGCCCTGGAGGTCGATCTCCAGCAGCACCGGCTCGCCCGCTTCCAGACGCTCCAGCACGGCGGCCCGCGGAGTGCCGTAGCGGTTGCCCGCGAACTCGGCCCACTCCAGCAGCTCGCCGTTGGCGATCAGCTTGTCCATCTCCTCGTCGGTGACGAAGAAGTAGTGAACACCGTGCTGCTCACCGGGCCGCGGCCGACGGGTCGTCGCCGAGACCGACAGCCAGACCTCGGGGTGTTCCTTGCGCATATGGGCGACGACCGTGCTCTTGCCGACCCCGGAGGGGCCGGAGAGCACGGTCAGCCGCGGACGTACGTCCGGGGGCTCGGGGGTCGTCCCCCGGAATGTTGCAGCCATGCAGCGATTATTCCAGCAATCGCGGGATGCCCGGGACACGGTCCCGGGGAGCCCCGTGCGTCAGGAACCGGTGCTGCCGAACTCGCGCTCCAGGGAGGCGATCTGGTTGGAACCGAGGCCCCGCACGCGGCGGCTCTCGGAGATGCCGAGTCGCTCCATGATCTGCTTGGCGCGGACCTTGCCGACGCCGGGCAGGGACTCAAGGAGGGCGGAGACCTTCATCTTGCCGATGACGTCGTTCTCCTGGCCCTGCTTGATGACCTCGTGCAGGGAGGCGCCGGAGTGCTTGAGTCGATTCTTGACCTCGGCCCGCTCCCGGCGAGCCGCGGCGGCCTTTTCGAGCGCGGCTGCGCGCTGTTCGGGGGTAAGGGGCGGAAGAGCCACGCCTACGTCACCTCGGATGTCGAACTGTCGGATACGGACCGGTGAGGAACCTAGTCGCCCCACACCAGGGGAGGCACGAGCAACACGGTTGCCCTCCCCCACTGCCTTTGAGGGGCGTGGGAGGTGCCCCCACTCGTCGGAGACTAGCGGTCCACACCGCCAGAGTCAGCGAGAACAGAGGAAAAGTCCTGGTCAGCCTCTGTCAGGACGGGACATTTACGACATACTGCCCCGGATTTGAGGATGTATCCAGGCTCAAGTCCCTCCCGGTCCGTACTCCGGACGCTCGAACGCGCGTCCAGGCGCGGTCAGGCGGCGGCCACCGCTTCCCGGATCTCCTCCGCGAACCGGTCCGCGGCCGCCCGCAGCGCGCTGACGTCGGGCCCGTGCCGCAGCACACCCCGGCTGACGTTCGGCACGACGTTGCGCACGGCCGCCCCGAAGACCCGGGGAAGGTCCGCCGCGGTGGCTCCCTGAGCGCCGATGCCGGGCGCGAGGAGGGGGCCGTTGATGTCCAGGTCGTACTCCGACAGATCGCCCAGGGTGGCGCCGACGACCGCGCCGAAGGAACCCAGGGGCTCCTCCCCCACGTTCTCGGCGGACAGGTGCGCCAGCATCGTCGCGCCGACCGTGCGCCCGTCGGCGCGGACCGCGTGCTGGACCTCGCCTCCTTCCGGGTTGGAGGTCAGCGCGAGCACGAACAGACCGGTGCCGTTCTCCCGGGCCAGCGCCACGGCCGGGCTCAGCGAGCCGTAACCGAGGTACGGGGAGACGGTCAGCGCGTCGGAGAACAGCGGGGCGTCCTTGTGCAGGAACGACTCGGCGTAGGCGGCCATGGTCGAGCCGATGTCGCCGCGCTTGGCGTCCATCACGACCAGGGCGCCGGCCGCGCGGGCCTCCGCGACGGCGCTCTCCAGCACGGCGACGCCGCGCGAGCCGAAGCGCTCGAAGAACGCCATCTGCGGCTTGAGGACGGCGATCCGGTCGGCCGTGGCCTCCACGACCGTGCGGCTGAACCGCTCCAGGCCCGCCACGTCGTCGTTCAGGCCCCACTCGGAGAGCAGGGAGGCGTGCGGGTCGATGCCCACGCACAGCGGCCCCCGCTCGTCCATGGCCCGGCGCAGACGGGTACCGAAGGGGTCGAGGCTCATACGGGCTTCCTCACGTCGGCGCCGACCGCGTCGGCGAGGGTGGCGTAGGGGCTGGTGCGCAGCCGGGCGGCGAGGCCCTTGTGGATCGCGCGGCTGTAGAAGGGCCCCTCGTAGATGAAGGCGCTGTAGCCCTGGACCAGCGTGGCGCCGGCCAGGATGCGCTGCCAGGCGTCCTCGGCGTTCTCCACGCCGCCGACGCCGACCAGGGTGATGCGGTCGCCCACGCGCGCGTAGAGGCGGCGCAGCACCTCCAGGGAGCGGGCCTTGAGCGGGGCGCCGGACAGTCCGCCGGTCTGCTGGACCAGGGCGGGCGTGGAGGTCAGACCGAGGCCCTCGCGCGCGATGGTCGTGTTGGTGGCGATGATGCCGTCCAGGCCCAGCTCGACCGCGAGATCGGCGACGGCGTCGATGTCCTCGTCGGCCAGGTCCGGCGCGATCTTCACCAGCAGCGGCACCCGGCGCGCGGTCACCGCACGGTCGGCGGCCTCGCGGACGGCGGTCAGCAGCGGGCGCAGCGACTCGGTCGCCTGGAGGTTGCGCAGACCGGGGGTGTTCGGCGAGGAGACGTTGACGACCAGATAGTCGGCGTACGGGGCGAGACGCTCGGCGGACTTCACGTAGTCGGCGGCGGCCTCCTCCTCGGGGACGACCTTGGTCTTGCCGATGTTGACGCCGACGACCGTCCTGAAGACGGGGTTGCGGGAGGCGAGGCGGGCGGCGACGGCGAGGGAGCCCTCGTTGTTGAAGCCCATGCGGTTGATCAGGGCCCGGTCGGAGACCAGGCGGAACAGCCGCTGCTTGGGGTTGCCTGGCTGCGGCTCACCGGTGACCGTGCCGATCTCGACGTGGTCGAAGCCCAGCATCGACATACCGTCGATCGCGACCGCGTTCTTGTCGAAGCCGGCCGCGAGCCCGAAGGGGCCGTGCATGCGCAGCCCGAGGGCCTCGGTGCGCAGTTCCTTGTAGCGGGGCGCGAGCACGGCGGCGACGAAGGTGCGCAGGACCGGGACGCGCGCCGCGAGGCGGATCCAGCGGAAGGCCAGATAGTGGGCCTGCTCGGGGTCCAGGCGCTTGAAGACCAGCTGGAAGAAGAGCTTGTACATGTTCCGTCCTCATACAGAGGGGGACACCGTTTCCGGTGTCCCCCTCTTCGGCTGCTAGTCGCGGGCCGCGGTCAGGTGTTCGGCGTGTTCCTGGAGCGATCGGACGCCCACGTCCCCGTGGTTGAGCGCGTCGATGCCCTGGACGGCGGCGGCGAGCGCCTGGACCGTCGTCAGGCACGGCACCGAGCGGGCCACGGCCGCCGTGCGGATCTCGTAGCCGTCGAGGCGGCCGCCGGTGCCGTACGGGGTGTTGACGATGAGGTCGACCTCGCCGTCGTGGATGAGCTGGACGATGGTCCGCTCGCCGTTCGGGCCGGTGCCCTCGGACTGCTTGCGCACGACCGTGGCGTGGATGCCGTTGCGCTTGAGGACCTCGGCGGTGCCGGAGGTGGCCATCAGCTCGAAGCCGTGGGCGACCAGCTCGCGGGCCGGGAAGATCATCGAGCGCTTGTCGCGGTTGGCGACGGAGATGAACGCGCGGCCCTTGGTGGGCAGCGGGCCGTAGGCGCCGGCCTGCGACTTGGCGTACGCCGTGCCGAAGACCGAGTCGATGCCCATGACCTCGCCGGTGGAGCGCATCTCCGGGCCGAGGACGGTGTCCACGCCGCGGCCGTGGATGTCGCGAAAGCGCGACCACGGCATGACGGCCTCCTTGACGGAGATCGGCGCGTCCAGCGGCAGCTCGCCGCCGTCGCCGGTGGCCGGGAGCAGGCCCTCGGCGCGCAGCTCGGCGATGGTGGCGCCCAGCGAGATACGGGCGGCGGCCTTCGCCAGCGGCACGGCGGTCGCCTTGGAGGTGAAGGGCACCGTGCGCGAGGCGCGCGGGTTGGCCTCCAGGACGTAGAGGATGTCGCCGGCCATCGCGAACTGGATGTTGATCAGGCCGCGCACGCCGACCCCCTTGGCGATGGCCTCGGTGGAGGCGCGCAGGCGCTTGATGTCGAAGCCGCCGAGCGTGATCGGGGGCAGGGCGCACGCCGAGTCGCCGGAGTGGATGCCGGCCTCCTCGATGTGCTCCATGACGCCGCCGAGGTAGAGCTCCTCGCCGTCGTAGAGGGCGTCGACGTCGATCTCGATGGCGTCGTCCAGGAAGCGGTCGACGAGGACCGGCCGGGTGGGGCTGATCTCGGTCGACTCGGCGATGTACGACTCCAGCCGGGTCTCGTCGTAGACGATCTCCATGCCGCGGCCGCCGAGGACGTACGACGGACGGACGAGGACCGGGTAGCCGATCTCGTCGGCGATGGCCTTGGCCTCGGCGAAGGTGGTGGCGGTGCCGTGCTTGGGGGCGGGCAGTCCGGCCTCGGCGAGGACCCGGCCGAACGCGCCGCGGTCCTCGGCGGCGTGGATGGCCTCCGGGGAGGTGCCGACGATCGGCACGCCGTTGTCCTTCAGCGCCTGCGACAGGCCGAGCGGGGTCTGGCCGCCGAGCTGCACGACGACGCCCGCGACCGGTCCGGCCTGCTGCTCGGCGTGGACGATCTCCAGGACGTCCTCCAGGGTGAGCGGCTCGAAGTAGAGCCGGTCGGAGGTGTCGTAGTCGGTGGAGACGGTCTCCGGGTTGCAGTTGACCATGACGGTCTCGAACCCGGCGTCGGACAGCGCGAAGGAGGCGTGGACGCAGGAGTAGTCGAACTCGATGCCCTGGCCGATGCGGTTCGGTCCGGAGCCCAGGATGATGACGGCCGGCTTCTCGCGCGGGGCGACCTCGTTCTCCTCGTCGTAGGAGGAGTAGAAGTACGGCGTGCGCGCGGCGAACTCGGCGGCGCAGGTGTCGACCGTCTTGTAGACCGGGCGGACACCGAGGGCGTGCCGGACCTCGCGGACGATGTCCTCGCGCAGGCCGCGGATCTCGCCGATCTGGTGGTCGGAGAAGCCGTGCCGCTTCGCCTCGGCGAGCAGCTCGGGGGTGAGCTTGTCGGCCTCGGCGAGCTCGTCCGCGATCTCCTTGATCAGGAAGAGCTGGTCGACGAACCAGGGGTCGATCTTCGTGTACTCGAAGATCTCCTCCTGGGTGGCGCCCGCGCGGATGGCCTGCATGACGGTGTTGATCCGGCCGTCGGTGGGGCGGACGGACTCGGCCAGCAGGGCGGCCTTGTCGCCGGGCTCGCCGACGAAGGTGAACTGGCTGCCCTTCTTCTCCAGGGAGCGCAGTGCCTTCTGGAAGGCCTCGGTGAAGTTGCGGCCGATGGCCATGGCTTCGCCGACCGACTTCATGGTGGTGGTCAGCGAGGAGTCGGCCTGCGGGAACTTCTCGAAGGCGAACCGGGGCGCCTTGACGACGACGTAGTCGAGCGTGGGCTCGAAGGAGGCCGGGGTCTCCTGGGTGATGTCGTTCGGGATCTCGTCGAGGGTGTAGCCGACGGCGAGCTTGGCGGCGATCTTGGCGATCGGGAAGCCGGTGGCCTTGGAGGCGAGCGCCGAGGACCGCGACACGCGCGGGTTCATCTCGATGACGATCACGCGGCCGTCCTCGGGATTGACCGCGAACTGGATGTTGCAGCCGCCGGTGTCGACGCCGACCTCGCGGATCACGGCGATGCCGATGTCGCGCAGGATCTGGTACTCGCGGTCGGTGAGCGTCATCGCCGGGGCGACGGTGATGGAGTCACCGGTGTGCACGCCCATGGGGTCGAAGTTCTCGATGGAGCAGACGACCACGACGTTGTCGTGCTTGTCGCGCATCAGCTCCAGCTCGTACTCCTTCCAGCCGAGGATGGACTCCTCCAGGAGCACCTCGGTGGTCGGGGAGAGCGTGAGGCCCTGGCCGGCGATGCGGCGCAGCTCGTCCTCGTCGTGCGCGAAGCCGGAGCCGGCGCCGCCCATGGTGAAGGACGGGCGGACGACGACCGGGTAGCCGCCGAGGGTGTCGACGCCCTTGAGGACGTCGTCCATGGTGTGGCAGATGACCGAGCGGGCGGACTCGCCGTGGCCGATCTTGGCGTTGACCGCCTCCACGACCACCTTGAACTGGTCGCGGTCCTCGCCCTTGTGGATCGCCTCGACGTTGGCGCCGATCAGCTCGACGCCGTACTTGGCGAGGACGCCGTTCTCGGAGAGCGCGATGGCGGTGTTCAGGGCCGTCTGGCCGCCCAGGGTGGGCAGCAGCGCGTCGGGGCGCTCCTTGGCGATGATCTTCTCGACGAAGCCCGGGGTGATCGGCTCGACGTAGGTGGCGTCGGCGATCTCGGGGTCGGTCATGATCGTCGCGGGGTTGGAGTTCACGAGGATGACCCGAAGGCCCTCGGACTTCAGCACCCGGCACGCCTGGGTGCCGGAGTAGTCGAACTCGGCGGCCTGGCCGATGACGATCGGGCCGGAGCCGATGACCAGGACGGACTGGATATCGGTGCGCTTAGGCACGCTGGCCCTCCATCAGGGAGACGAAGCGGTCGAACAGGTAGGCGGCGTCGTGCGGGCCGGCTGCCGCTTCGGGGTGGTACTGGACGCTGAAGGCCGGCTGGTCGAGCAGCTGGAGGCCCTCCACCACGTTGTCGTTGAGGCAGACGTGGGAGACCTCGACGCGGCCGTAGGGGGTGTCGGACACCTTGTCGAGCGGGGCGTCGACGGCGAAGCCGTGGTTGTGGGCGGTGACCTCGACCTTGCCGGTCGTGCGGTCCTGCACCGGCTGGTTGATGCCGCGGTGGCCGTACTTCAGCTTGTAGGTGCCGAAGCCGAGGGCGCGGCCGAGGATCTGGTTGCCGAAGCAGATCCCGAAGAGCGGGGTGCCGCGCTCCAGGACCGCCCGCATGACGGAGACCGGGTGGTCGGCGGTGGACGGGTCGCCGGGGCCGTTGGAGAAGAACACCCCGTCGGGGTTGACGGCGTAGACGTCCTCGGCGGTCGCGGTGGCGGGCAGCACGTGCACCTCGATGCCGCGCTCGGCCATGCGGTGCGGGGTCATGCCCTTGATGCCGAGGTCGACCGCGGCGACGGTGTACTTCTTCTCGCCGATCGCGGGGACGACGTACGTCTCCTTGGTGGCGACCTCGGCGGAGAGGTCGGCGCCCGCCATCTCGGGGGCCTGGCGGACCTCGGCGAGCATGGTGCCCTCGTCGGGCAGCGCGTTGCCGGAGAAGATGCCGACGCGCATGGCGCCGCGCTCGCGCAGGTGGCGGGTGAGGGCGCGGGTGTCGATGCCGGAGATGCCGACGACGCCCTGGTGGCGCAGCTCCTCGTCCAGCGAGCGCTTGGCGCGCCAGTTGGACGGCACGCGCGCGGGGTCGCGCACCACGTAGCCGGAGACCCAGATGCGCTTGGACTCGGGGTCCTCGTCGTTGACGCCGGTGTTGCCGACGTGCGGGGCGGTCATCACGACGACCTGGCGGTGGTACGACGGGTCGGTGAGGGTCTCCTGGTAGCCGGTCATGCCGGTGGAGAACACGGCCTCGCCGAAGGTCACCCCCACGGCCCCGTAGGCGCGGCCGCGGAACGTACGACCGTCCTCCAGGACGAGTACGGCGGGAGCCGCCTTGTGCCTCTGCGAGGCGGCTCCCTGGTTGGAGGTCGTCATCGTTCGGCGCCTTCCGTGCTGTTGGTTTCGATCATGGAGTTGATGGCGGCCACCCACTCGCCGTGCTCGGCGGCACGGTCGGAGCGGAAGCCGGAGTCGAGCAGCTTGTCGCCGTGTTCCCAGGTCACCACGAGCAGTCCGCCCTCGGTGAGGACCTTGCCGGCGATGCCCTTGTCGAGCCGGGCCTCACGCAGTGCCTCGCGCGGGACGAAGAAGTCCGCCGCTCCGGGGCGTACGACGTCCAGTCCCGCGTCCGTCAGGGTGAGCTCGGCCCGGCTGCGGGTGCCGAGGCCGTGCGCCACGATGCGGTCCAGCCACTGCCCGGCCGTGGTCGAGCCGTGGTAACGGCCGCTCATCGTCAGTCTGGCCTCGCCGGGCTCGGTCGGCGCGCTGGGCAGCTCCGGCAGGTCGCCCTGGAGCGTGCCGCGCCACTTCCAGCCCTCGCGCATCAGCCAGTAGACGAGCGCCACGAACAGGGCGAGTCCGAGAACCCAGCCCAGCCGGGCGGCCCAGTCGGTGACCTCTGCCGATTTCTTCTCGGCGGCCAGCAGGATGAAAGGTGTCACGTGAGCTTCCCGTCGACGAGGGTGGCCTTGCCCCGGAGCCATGTGTGCGTGACACGGCCCGGCAGCTCACGTCCCTCGTAGGGGGTGTTGCGGCTGCGCGAGGCGAAGCCCTCGGGGTCCACCTGCCCACGGTATGCCGTGTCGACGAGCGTGAGGTTGGCGGGTTCACCGGCCGAGACGGGACGCCCGTGCCCCTTGGCCTGCCCGATCTCGGCGGGCTTGAAGGACATGCGGTCGGCGACCCCTGCCCAGTCCAGCAGACCCGTGACCACCATCGTCTCGTGGACCACCGACAGCGCGGTCTCCAGGCCCACCATGCCCATGGCGGCGGCGGCCCACTCGCAGTCCTTGTCCTCGTGCGGGTGGGGGGCGTGGTCGGTGGCCACGATGTCGATGGTGCCGTCGGCGAGGGCCTCGCGCAGCGCCAGCACGTCACGCTCGGTGCGCAGCGGCGGGTTGACCTTGTAGACGGGGTTGTAGGTGCGCACCATCTCGTCCGTCAGGAGCAGGTGGTGCGGGGTGACCTCGGCGGTGACGTCGATGCCGCGGGACTTGGCCCAGCGGACGATCTCGACGGACCCGGCGGTCGAGAGGTGGCAGATGTGCACCCGGGAGCCGACGTGCTCGGCGAGCAGCACGTCACGGGCGATGATCGACTCCTCGGCGACGGCGGGCCAGCCGCCCAGGCCCAGCTCGGCGGAGACGACACCCTCGTTCATCTGGGCGCCCTCGGTCAGCCGCGGCTCCTGCGCGTGCTGGGCGACGACACCGCCGAAGGCCTTCACGTACTCCAGGGCGCGGCGCATGATCACGGCGTCGTCGACGCACTTGCCGTCGTCGGAGAAGACGGTGACCCCGGCGGCGGACTCGTGCATGGCGCCCAGCTCGGCGAGCTTCTTGCCCTCCAGGCCGACGGTGACGGCGCCGATCGGCTGCACGTCGCAGTAGCCGTGCTCCTGGCCGAGCCGGTAGACCTGCTCGACCACACCGGCGGTGTCGGCGACGGGGAAGGTGTTGGCCATGGCGAACACGGCGGTGTAGCCGCCGGAGGCGGCCGCGCGGGTGCCGGTCAGCACGGTCTCGGAGTCCTCGCGGCCCGGCTCGCGCAGATGGGTGTGCAGGTCGACCAGGCCCGGCAGCAGCACCTTGCCGGCCGCCTCGACGACCTCGGCGCCCTCGGCCGACAGGTTCTGCCCGACCTCGGCGATGGTCTCGCCGTCGATCAGGACGTCCTGCGGCTCGCCGCCGAGCACCTTCGCACCACGGATCAGGATCTTGCTCATGCTCTTACTTCTCCTCGGTACGGGTGTGGGTGACGGCGGGCTCGTTGCCACCGAGCAGCAGATAGAGGACGGCCATCCGGATCGACACGCCGTTGGCGACCTGCTCGACGACCGTGCAGCGGTCGGAGTCGGCGACCTCGGCGGTGATCTCCATGCCGCGCACCATCGGGCCGGGGTGCATCACGATGGCGTGCTCGGGCAGCCGCGCCATGCGCTCGCCGTCCAGGCCGTAGCGGCGGGAGTACTCGCGCTCGGTGGGGAAGAAGGCGGCGTTCATGCGCTCGCGCTGCACCCGCAGCATCATCACGGCGTCGGACTTGGGCAGCGTGGAGTCCAGGTCGTAGGACACCTCGCAGGGCCAGGTCTCGACGCCGACCGGCACCAGGGTGGGCGGCGCGACCAGGGTGACCTCGGCGCCGAGGGTGTGCAGCAGGTCGACGTTGGAGCGGGCGACCCGGCTGTGCAGGACGTCGCCGACGAGCGTGATGCGCCTGCCCGTCAGGTCCTGGCCGAGCCCGGCGTCGCGGCCGACCAGCCGGCGGCGCATGGTGAAGGCGTCCAGCAGGGCCTGGGTGGGGTGCTGGTGGGTGCCGTCACCGGCGTTGATGACCGGGGCGTCGATCCAGCCGGAGGTGGCCAGGCGGTAGGGGGCGCCGGAGGCGCTGTGCCGGATGACGACGGCGTCCACGCCCATCGCCTCCAGCGTCTGGGCGGTGTCCTTCAGGGACTCGCCCTTGGAGACGCTCGATCCCTTCGCCGCGAAGTTGATCACGTCGGCGGACAGGCGCTTCTCCGCGGCCTCGAACGAGATCCGGGTCCGGGTCGAGTCCTCGAAGAAGAGGTTGCAGATGGTGCGACCGCGCAGGGTCGGAAGTTTCTTGATCGGCCGGTCCGCGACCCGGGCCATCTCCTCGGCGGTGTCGAGGATCAGGACGGCGTCGTCGCGGGTCAGATCGGCGGCCGAGATGAGGTGACGCTTCATCTGTCAGGCTCCGTAGGGAAGTTCAGCGGGTGAGGCGGGGCCCGCGGCGGCAGGCGCTCGTGGCGGGGCCCCGAAGGGCGCGAGCGGGCAGGCGTGGGCGCGGCGGCGGGACGTACGACAGCGGCGTACGCCCCGCGGGCTACTCCTGCTCGCCCGGGGCGGCCGGCCGCACACCGAGCAGCACGGTGTCGCGACCGTCCTCCTCGGCGAGCAGGACCTTGACCGTCTCCCGCAGCGACGTGGGGAGGTTCTTGCCGACGTAGTCGGCGCGGATCGGCAGTTCGCGGTGTCCGCGGTCGACGAGGACCGCGAGCTGCACCGCACGCGGCCGCCCGATGTCGTTCAGGGCGTCGAGCGCGGCGCGGATGGTGCGGCCGGAGAAGAGCACGTCGTCGACGAGGACGACGAGCCGGCCGTCGATGCCGTCACCGGGGATCTCGGTGCGGGCCAGGGCCCGCGGCGGGTGCAGCCGGAGATCGTCGCGGTACATGGTGATGTCCAGCGAGCCGCACGGCACCTTGCGCTCGGTGATTTCCTCGAGCTTGACGGCGAGCCGCTGGGCGAGGAAGACACCCCGGGTCGGAATGCCCAGGAGCACCACGTCGTCGGCACCCTTGGCGCGCTCGACGATCTCGTGGGCGATGCGGGTCAGTACCCGCGCGATGTCGGGGCCCTCGAGAACGGGCCGCGCATCCGACGCTTGCGCGTCCTGCTGCTTGTCCTGCTGCTTGTCCATACGAAACGGACCTCCTTCTCCGCCTCACGGGACGGACCTTAAAGGACGTCGGGATTGCGCCATCAACACTAACAGGCACCCCTCGGGCGCCCCACCTCACCCCCTTGGCCCAACCGGCCCCGGCCGTCGAGGAACAGTCGGTGCGGACCGTTCGGCTTGACGTGAGAGTGTAACGCTGCGTAACCTCACAGTGAGTTACCAGCCGCGCGGCACGGAAACCAAGCCGGCCGCGTCGACCCAGTGCCGGGGAGCTATATGTCCAGCGAATACGCCAAACAGCTCGGGGCCAAGCTCCGGGCCATCCGCACCCAGCAGGGCCTTTCCCTCCACGGTGTCGAGGAGAAGTCCCAGGGGCGCTGGAAGGCCGTCGTGGTCGGTTCTTACGAGCGCGGTGACCGCGCCGTGACCGTGCAGCGCCTCGCCGAGCTGGCGGACTTCTACGGCGTGCCGGTGCAGGAGCTGCTGCCGGGCACCACCCCGGGCGGCGCCGCCGAGCCCCCGCCGAAGCTGGTCCTGGACCTGGAGCGGCTGGCCACGGTTCCGCCCGAGAAGGCGGGCCCCCTCCAGCGTTACGCGGCCACCATCCAGTCCCAGCGCGGGGACTACAACGGCAAGGTGCTCTCGATCCGCCAGGACGACCTGCGCACCCTCGCCGTCATCTACGACCAGTCGCCCTCGGTCCTGACCGAGCAGCTCATCAGCTGGGGCGTCCTGGACGCCGACGCGCGCCGCGCGGTCTCCCACGAGGACAGCTGACCGCTGCGCCGGTTGAGCAGAAACGTAACGCCGGGGGGGGGGGGGGGGGGGGGGGGGGGGTGTCCTCTCCGCTCTTTTTGTTCTCCGACCCCCCCCCCCGGATATCGGTACGCCGGGCGCGCCCACCGCAACAAAACACCACAAAAAAAAGG